>VXOH01000060.1 GCA_009840135.1 Chloroflexota bacterium
GTTACTCAGACCAGGGTCGAAGTATTGACCGCTGCATTTCGAAATTTCGCTGACGGGGGATGCTGTGCGTAACTACATGATCCGGCGCATCGGCCACTCGATATTTATTGTAGCTGGACTGATGGGTTTGCTTTTCCTCGCCATTAACGTTTTGGGCGATCCGGTGGAGTTGATGGTTGACGAGGACGCCTCTCAGGAGACCATTGACGCCCTCCGGGCCAAGTTCGGGTTGGACCGCCCTCTATACGTTCGTTTCGCCGACTTTTATTGGGATTTGGTCAGGGGTGACTTTGGTAAATCATTGCGGCACCGAATTGATGCCCGCGAGATGATTTTCGACCGACTTCCCAATACGGCTGTATTGGCCATTGTTGCGTGGACCATAGGAATGATTGGCATTCCCTTGGGAATGTTGGCGGCGAGACGTCCGAGAGGACTTATTGACCGGGTTGTGAATATCCTGTCCTTTGCCGTCATTTCCGTTCCTCAGTTCTGGCTGGCCTTGATGCTGATTCTCTTGATATCGGTCCAGCTGGATTTGCTGCCTACCTCCGGGTTCAAGGGCCTGGGGCCCGAGGGTTGGAAGTATATGATCCTGCCGGCCATGGCCCTTTGCCCTCTGGTGATGGGCAGGAACGCGCAAATCACCCGGTCCACCATGATTGAGGAGATTGCGAAGCAATATGTGGCTACCGCCCGGTCTAAGGGACTGGGTGAGACGGCCATTCTTTACGGCCATGTGCTGAAGAATGCTTCAATCTCCATCGTAACTCTGATGGGCGACGAGCTGGCAGGGTTTATGAACGGCTCCACCGTCGTTGAGATTATCTTCGGCTGGCCAGGGATCGGAAAGTTGCTGATTGACGGCATTAATGCCAGGGACCTTCCCATAGTCACTTCTTCTGTGTTCGTTATCGCTCTGATGGTGATGGTAATTAACCTGGCTGTGGACTTGATCTACACCTGGCTCGATCCCAGGATTTCCTACAGCTAGAACAACTTCCCCTGCGTTTCTTACGGGAGCGCAGGGACTAATTTTGGCAACAAGCTTGGGCAACAGGGAATAACAGAAAGGGTACCTATACTTATTGAGGACCTGGTTTCGTTATGCAAAGCGAAGTTTCAACCATAACCCAAAAGCCTAACCCAATAGTTGCGATTTGGCAGAATGCGTTGGTGCAGGCCTTCCTGAACGACCCGATAACGTTGTTTTCGGCTTTGTTCCTGTTTGTCATAGTAATGGCGGCCGTTTTTGCTCCTTTCGTCGCGCCCTATGACCCTCAGAACCAGCAGTTGCGCCTTAGGCATCAGGGCCCGCTTGCTACTGGTACGGCCACCATGAGAATCCAGAGCCAGAACGTTGAGGAACAGCGTTTCTTCCTTCTGGGCACCGACCATCTGGGCCGCGATTACCTCAGCCGCCTGATCTATGGCGGCAGAATCTCCATTTCCGTCGGCCTTCTGGGCGTGCTGGTATCCAGCGTAATCGGAGTATTCCTGGGAATTACGGCGGGTTATTACCGAGGGATTCTGGACGATATAATCATGAGGGCGGTGGACATTTTCATGTCCGTGCCGTTATTATTGCTGGCCCTGATGGTGTTGTTCATCTTGGGGCCCAGCTTTACCAATATCATTATTGTGTTTGCAGTGGCCCGGTGGATGCTGTTCTGCCGCGTAACCCGTGGGGTGGTGCTGTCATTGCGGGAGCAGGCATTTGTAGATGCGGCGCGGGCAATCGGGGCCAGTGACGGCCGCATCATCGGTCGGCATGTACTGCCCAACTTGATAACTCCCCTCCTGACTCTGGCTGCGCTGGAAGTGCCCAGAAACATCCTTACCGAGTCAACGCTCAGCTTCCTTGGTTTCGGGATTCAGCCCCCGGAGTCTTCCTGGGGTCTCATGCTCTCCCAGGGTCGCGACTACATCGTAACCGCCTGGTGGGTGGTGGTAGTCCCCGGAACCGCTATATTCCTGACGGCCCTTTCCTTCAATCTCTTCGGAGTTTGGATGCGCGCGGTCAGTGACCCGCTGCAGCGTTGGCGCTGGCTGAAGGCTACTAAGGAAGCCAAGGAGGCCGGAGTAAACTAAACCCGGCAACTTCAATCGAGCCGCAAATAACAGTAAGAGCCCTCGCTTTCGGCAGCGCCGGTTATCGAGGGCTTTTACTTTTGGACAGTAGTCCACCATAATGGCGCAAACTAAACGCTGGAGCAGGACTCCTGCATCCAGGGCCGCCTAAACTCAGCCTTAAAAGGGGGAATCTACCAGTGGAAAAAGTAACCATCAGGGAAGCTTCCCAGAAATTGAGGATTTCCACGGCCAGCGTACGCCAGTGCATACGGAATGGGGAATTAAAGGCGTTTCGAGAGGAAAAACCCGAGGGCGGCGCCGGTTGGGTGGTAGAGCTGCCGGAGGAAGGTTGGGTCAGCGAAGCCGTAGCCCTGGAGATGAATCGTGAGTTTTGCCCCTGGTGGTGGGGCACCGCCGACAGGTCGGGCCAGATCCATTATGTGGAATCTCTGTCCGCCTCGTCCTGGGAGGAAACGGTTCCCAGGTTTTTGTGCGGTGAAGTGGGAGATAACATTTGGGCAGCTACCGACCTTCCCGAGGAACTTCTCTGCCTTGAATGTCAGATGAGGGCCATGGAGCTGAAACTACCCCAGGCTACTCCCAATCTCCCCAGGTAGAAAGTACGGCACCGGAGCGGACCTGAAGGGTCTGGTCCACTTAACACAGACCTTCGTTGTCCCCACTACAGAGTGGTCTTCATTTACACTCCGAAAGGCGTACCTGTTTCGCAAGCAAGAGTGTCAGTCAACAGTTTGGGGCCATCCATTGGGTTGCCCCACGTTGCTTTTGGGGAAGCCAAATAGTTTCAAGACCTGCTCTTGGGCCCGCTTGTCAGATTAGTTATTGCAGGCCCTGGCCTGGTAGTGCAACGCTATTTGTTTGGTGGATAACCCGTGAGTCCGTTCGTGGTGAGCCTGTCGACCCATGAGCGGGCGGGCCTTCGACAAGCTCAGGCGAACGGGGAGATACCGATCATTCCAAAGGCGTCAGTGTACTGGTCCCATGAAAAGACTTGCAGCAATCAAGCGGCTATTCGAGGAAGAAGCTTCTTAGCTCCTCGTAGGTTTCTTCCGGCAATTCCTCCGCAATGTAGTGCCCAGAGGGCATGGATTTGCCCCGCACGTTGGTCGAATAGTCTCTCCAGACGGAGAGCACGTCCTGGGTTCTACCTACATATCCCCTATCGCTCCAGAGCGCCAGGTGCGGGCAAGAGACCTTGGTCTCGAAATCCTCTTCATCATGGGCCAGGTCAATGCTGGCTCCGGCCCGGTAATCTTCGCAGATGGCATGGATCGTGGCCGGGTCCGTCGAACACCGGACGTATTCCTCCAGAGCCTCAGCAGGGAATATAGTTTCCCAATTGGGTCCACGTTGAAAGCTGTGTCGGATAAAGTGCTCGGCGTCTCCTCCGATTACCCTTTCCGGAAAGTCGAAGGGCTGACTAAGAAAGAACCAGTGGTAGGTGTTCAGCGCCATGTCCTTGTTTACTATTTGAAACATGCGGTGAGTGGGTATTATATCCAGCGTTGCCAGTTTCATTACCCGGTCTGGAAAGTCTTTGGTCAACCTGTGGGACACCCTTGCTCCCCGATCATGCCCGGCGAGGAAGAATGAGGCGAATCCAAGACTCCTCATGGCTTCCGCCTGGTCCCGGGCCATCGCCCTCTTGGAGTAATTGAAGTGCTCCGGGTCACCGGTAGGCTTGCCGCTGTCCCCGTAACCCCGCAGGTCCGCGGCGACCACGGTAAACTCGGCCGCAAGCCTGGGCGCCACCTTATGCCACATTGTATGGGTTTGGGGGTAACCGTGGAGCAACAACAGCGGTGGTCCGTTGCCCCCCACCACCAGGTTTATCTCTGTCTCCCCCGTGTCGACGCGCCGCTGTTCAAATCCCTCAAACATATTCCCTCCGTCAGGTCTCCTTTGTTAGAGCCGGTTTCAGAGTTAAGCATTTTACAGTTGCCGAGGCCCGCGGGACAGGGCAATTTCGCCAGTCAGGAGGTCGGGCCTGAGGCTAATCGGGTTCCACTCCGGTTGGCCTCGCGGCTGGCTCTACCTCTGGCAGCCCTATTTATGCCGGAGGTAAGGCTATGGCCACATTGGAAACAGTTCTTGACCTGGATTGTTACCCTGGGGGCGGGTGGGCGGAACGCCGGAATGGGAGCAGCGGACGGAGGAAGCCCGGACACCAATGGCCACCTATATGCCGAGAGGATCATGTTCTCCCACGCCTGTTCGGTACCCACTCAAGGCCTGCTTTGAATTCCGAAACTCAGCAAAATATGGTGGTTAACCTGCGCAGGTTTATTGCAGGGAACCGGAGGCGCAACCAAAGTCCAGTAATGCGGCGCCTCGACGGAGAAATACAGAGACATAGTTGCCAGGGAAATAAAGAATGGGGGCGAGCCAGCTGCTCGCCCCCGAAAGATGGAAAAATATAATTCCTTTGGATACCTGGAAACGCTAGGCCGTGCTTTCCGCTGCCACCCAGAGCACAACGTGGGATGGACGGTCGCGGTCGTGATAGACGGTATTATTAGCTACCACTTTGATGGGGGATAGACAAGGATTCTCTCCGGTATTGCCGTTCACGTCCAGCCTTGGGAAATTGCTTGAGGAGACATCCAGTCGGATGCGGTGGCCTTCCGCGAAGAGATTGCTGGTCGGATACAGCTCGATGGTTAAAGGATAAACCTGGCCGGGCTGCATAAGTTCAGGCTCGCTCCACGAGTTTCTGAACTTGGTCCTTAGGATTCCGTCCGTAAGGTTCAACGAATACCCTTCGGGGTAGTTGCGGGAAGGAGGATAAACGTCAATCAACTTGGCTGTGAAGTCGGTGTCAACCGCAGACGACGAAATCCAGAGGTTGACGACTACGGGCCCAGTGACCTCCAGGCTTTCGCCCAGTGGCTCGGTCTGAAACACGAGGACATCGGGACGGGTTGCCAACGGAAGGAAGGGAGCGCTGCATCCATAAAAGTCCTCGCTCTCCCGCTGGTCGAATCCTCCAGGCTCCATTATGGGTAATCCTGACGAAATGTTTCCGCCGATGGTGGGCACCGGACGAGCTGGATCGAAGAGGTAGCTGCTGGACCGGGCCTCGGTTTCCGGCAAGGAGATGGACAGCCCTCCACCCCGGTGAAAGTAGAAGGACGTTTCCTGCACCTTGGCGGGCGGCCAGGTGTCTTCCTCTGTCCACCGTCCCCCGTGGTCCAGCCTTCCCTCCGGATTTCGCCGACCGCTGCCCCCGCCCATGACGAAAAGCTTTACAGGCGCTTTCTTCCTCCAATTATTTTCCTGTCCCTTCAGCCAGTGATCGAAAAAAGCAAGCCTCTGCTTGTTGAAGCTGCCCTCGCTGGGATTGTCCAGGGTGGAATGAGGCCCGAAATCCACGTCGCCGGAGTAGGTTAGCGAGCGACCGCCGTGGGTCCAGGGGCCCATTATCAGGGAAATCGGGGCGGTCTTGGTCTGCGAAAGCTCCACGTAATTCCGTATAGTCCCATGGGCATAGGGGTCGTACCAGCTGCATTGGTGTACCTGGGGCACGTCTGAGAAAGGACCAAGGTGAGCCAGTGCGCTCAAACCCACCTGCTGCCAGTATTCGTCAAAGCTGTCGTTTCCCCAGATTTCCATGAGGTAATCCTCGTAGTCCGGAGTCCAGCTCAAGGGAGAATGGCCCGGTTTCCAGGGGAACCTGGAAAACCAGTCGTGAATATCCTGCCTGGCCATGGCCGCCCTGGTTGTGTCGGGGTTCTCCCGTGCCTCTGGACTCTCCATGGCTTCCCTGAACGCCCATGTGACCTGGCGAAGTTCGAAGGCCCCTCCATTGCGACACCCGCTATGGTATGCGCTGGCAAAGCCGCCACATTCCAGCCACATGGCCGACAAGTGTGGAGGATTCAGGCAAGCGAGGGCGGCCTGAGTGTGGGACGCATAAGAAAGACCGAAGGTACCCACCTTGCCATTGCACCAGGGTTGCTGCGCCAGCCACTCCACCGTGTCGTAACCGTCCTGGCCTTCGTCAACGTACTTGGAAAATCCCCCTTCAGAGTCGTAGCGGCCTCTGCAGTCCTGCATGACCGTGACATAGCCACTGTTAGTGAAGAAGGTTGCCTCCTCCAGCCTGACCGGCGCTGATTTGTTATAGGGTGTCCTTTGCAGCAGCACCGGCAGTGGTTCTTCTACAAGATTTCCGTCTGTTTGGGGCCTATGGATGTCTGTGGACAAACTGACCCCATCCCGGGTGGGTATCATTACGTTTTCGATGATGTGATTATTGCTTTTGCGCCGGATGACGCTTCTTACTCTACGGCTCATCTCCACTCCTTCTTGAGAATAAGGAAAAAATAAAAATACGGGAGGAGTGTAGCACCATGCGGGGTGGTCGTTAGCTTTGTGACGCGGACAGATTTCTTGACATTTAATACACCCAATAATAGACTTGCGGAAACTGGCCTCAGTCCGAAAACAAAGCCGAAAAATGTACAAGTATTCCACAGAAAATCCGGGCATATTGAACTTTATTCGTAAAGTAAGATGTCCACTTCTGCGGCAATCAACTACGGACTAATGGGCCGTTTGGAATCAAGAAGGAGGAATTATGACGTTATCCAGGATTTCTCTGCCAAGGTGGTTGGTCCTTAGCGTCATTGTCGTCAGCCTGGTAGCGCTGGTGGCTTGCGGCGCTTCCGCGCCGGAGCCAGCGCCGGCAGTTCCCGCAGCAGGTGAGGCTCCCGCGGCGGCTTCGGCGGCCCCTTCACAGCCGGCTCAGCCCGCCCAGCCTGCTGAACCTATGACAAGATCTGAACCGGCCGCCGCTCCCGAGCCGGCCCAGCCCGAGCCCCAGGCAACGGTGAGCGCCGTTGTCGGCCAGGGCGCCATTGGTGTAGGCGCAAAGGAGGCCACTGCAACTCCCGCCCCCACGGCAGTTCCGGCGGCAGTGGCTGAGACCCCTGCGGAGCCTGCCATTTCCCAGTTGCGCGTCTCCCGGGGCCCTACCACCAGGGACCTGGCTGACCCCATCGCGGGAAGGGGTGATCTGCCCGTGATTCTTCCCATGTTTGAGGGCCTGGTCCAGTTCGACCAGTACACCGACTCCGTATCCATGTTGGCCCCCGAATGGTCGGCCAACGACGACTTTACCGTCTGGACTTTCAAGTTGAGGGAGGGTGTGCAGTTCCACAAGGACTGGGGAGAAATGACTGCCAAGGACGTGGAGCACACCATGTGGCAGGAGAGGCGAAACGACCACTTCGATGGCCGGGCCGCGACCTGGCGCGACCTGCTCCGGGAAGTCGTTATGCCCGATGGTCCGGAAGGGCACGTGGTCGAGCTTCACCTGAACAAGCCCGAACCCATTATGACCACCTACATGAGCACGAATTACACAACGGTCATTCGCAGCAAAGACCATTGGGACGCCAACGGCGGCGTGATGACCGGCTTTGAGGCTAACGACGCCGGTATCAAGCTGATGGCCAACGACCCCATAGGCACGGGGCCCTATCAGTTTGCTGAGCATGCCGAGGCCCAGTACCTTCGTTACGAGCAGCCGGCAGTGACTCACTGGCGCAAGACTCCCGATTTCCCGGAACTCCGGATCAACTTTGTCGCAGAGCCGTCAACCCAGTTGGCGCAGCTGGTGACGGGCGAAGTACACGCCGCCGAGATACCCCGCGACCTGCAGGTTGGCGCC
Source organism: Chloroflexota bacterium (assembly GCA_009840135.1). Taxonomy (GTDB): domain Bacteria; phylum Chloroflexota; class Dehalococcoidia; order Lucifugimonadales; family UBA3495; genus Bin22. The sequence continues at coordinate 7,769 of VXOH01000060.1, forward strand.
CTTTCTCGAGGTATGGTAGTGGTACTGGGTACGACGCCGGCAATCCGGTTGGTGGGATTCTTCGGTGGTAATTATCTGCCGGACAACCCGAACTTTGACGCCAGTGAGCCCATGACCATTCCGCTGGTCCGGGAAGCGATGAACCGGGCTATTGACCGGCAGGAAATCAACGACGTCTTCTTCAATGGCCGCGCGGAACTGATGATGCAGACCCACTCCCACGCCAAGTTCCCCGGTTGGCAGCCTTCCTGGCTGGATACCTTTGAGGCCGACTATGGCTATGATCCGGAGAAGGCCAAAGCCCAGCTGGCTGAGGCCGGATTCCCTGAAGGCTTCGAAATTACCCAGCTTTCGTATCCCCGGCCTGGCCTGCCTGAGATGCTGGACATAGCGGAGTTGGTTGCTGACTATTGGCGGGAAATCGGCATCGAAGTGGACTTCCAGCCCGTGGAAACGGCGGTCTATAGCTCCAAGCTGCGAGCCAAGGAAGTCAACAACACCGCCTGGCTCCATACCGGCAGCTTTACGGAGCCGACCCGAGCTATCTTCGTTTACCACTATAGTGGGGCAAGAAGCCCTCGTTACGAGTCCCCCTTCTTCACGGAGAAGTATGAGGCCTTGGAAATAGCTGCCACCACTGAAGAGAGAGATGACCTGATTCGGGAAATGGGCGAAAACTGCTACGAGGTTTATTGTTCCATCCCGCTGCACTGGGTGCCGTTCGAGTTCATGATTAACCCTGAGATAATTGAGGAGTGGCTGACTCCGGGCGTGTTTGGAGTTCGTGACTTCGAATACGTGAAGGCCGTCAAGTAGTCCTCCAGGCAGGTTGGCCTCCAGATCGGAACTCAATTGGCAACCCCGGCGACGTAATTACTGTCCAATCAGGCGCCTCGCGAGGGGCGTCCTGGTTGGATAAATTGTTGGGAGTAGGGAAAGCTGACCGGCCCGCCGCAGGCGGGCGGAAACGCTCCTTCGCTCTAGGGATAAACAATGCAACGGTATATAATCGTTCGGTTGTTTCAAAGCCTGATAGTCCTTTTCGCCGTTAGTATCATTATTTTCGGGCTGGCAAGAGTTTCCGGTAACCCCATGGATGTCCTCTTGCCCGACGACGCAGGCCCGGAAGAGTTTGAACTGATGCAGCAAAAGTGGGGGCTGGACAAGCCCCTGCATATCCAGTATTTCGCCTTTCTCGGCAACGCCTTGACCGGAGACTTCGGTCGCTCCGTCCAGCACCCAACCAGGGAGGCCCTGGAACTTGTTCTCAAGAGATTCCCGGCCACCCTGATGCTGGCCGGTCTCGCCCTGGTTGTTTCCATCGCGATAGCCTTTCCAGTGGGCGTGCTTTCCGCGGTCAAAAAGGACAGTATGCCCGACTATGTGGCAAAGACCTTTGCCTTGATGGGCCAGTCCGCGCCCTCGTTCTGGGTGGCCATCATGCTTATGTGGCTTTTTGCCGTCCAGCTGAACTGGCTGCCCACTTCGGGACGTGGTGACCCCGGGATTGACCGGTTCGTTCACCTGATTCTTCCGGCCCTGGCCATCGGCTGGTACCAGGTTGCCGCGCTGATGAGGCTGGTGCGCTCATCCATGCTTGAGGTGCTGGACAGTGAGTTCATCAAACTGGCCAGGCTAAAGGGCGTTTCCGAGGCCAGGGTGGTGTGGAAGCACGCCCTGCGAAATGCCTCTATTGCACCAGTGACCTTGCTCGGACTGTTGGTAGCCCAATTGGTCACCGGTACTGTGGTCACTGAAACGGTCTTTTCCTATCCAGGCGTCGGCCTCCTGGCCGTGGACGCCATTCGGAACCGGGACTTCCAGGTGATGCAGACAATTGTGCTTGTATTTGCGGTGATTTTTGTGGGCATCAACCTGTTTGTGGACATAATCTATGCTTACATTGATCCCCGGATTCGCTACGCCTAGTACTAATTCTCCATAGAGGCTATTCATGGACATAAGCAGAATTGGCGCATCCCCCGAGAGAGCGGAACCCATTGGAGTTGGTAGATTCATCGCCGAAGCCCGGCGATATCCCCTGGTTCCGCTTTTTGTGCTGGTGGCGCTGTTGATTGTTCCGGCGATTTTCGCCGACCTGATTGCGCCTCACGATCCCTATGAGGTAAATCCCCGGGAGAGATTGACTCCCCCGGCATGGTCGGGCGCGCAGTACCTCAACGGCGTGCAGGTACGGCCCGAAGGCTCCTGGAAAAACATCCTGGGTACCGACAAGCTGGGTCGGGATGTGTTGAGCCGGATAATGCACGGCGCGCGCTATTCCCTGAGTATCTCCCTGTTGGCCATCCTGGCCGGCGGTGTGGTTGGCAGCGGCCTGGGGGTGCTGGCCGGGTACTTTGGTGGACTGCTGGACCACGTGGTAATGCGCCTGGTGGATATTTTTATTACTATCCCCGGGCTATTGTTCGCCCTTGTATTGGCCATTGTGCTGGGGCCCAGTTTTCAGACCATAGTGCTGGTTGTGGCGGTAATATTATGGCCCCGGTTTGCCCGCATGTCCCGTGCCGAAACCCTCAGTATGCGAAGTAGGGATTTTGTGAGCCGGGCCAAGGTGTCCGGTTGCTCCGATACCCGTGTTATGCTGCGGCACATATTCCCCAACGTGATAAATCCCCTGGTCGTTCTCGTGACCCTGGAGGTAGGGCACGTTATATTGCTGGAAGCTACCCTGAGTTTCCTTGGAGCCGGCATTCCGCGCCCGATACCCGCGTGGGGCCTGCTGGTGTCCGACGGCCGGGACCTGATTGTGGGAGGCAACGGCTGGTGGGTTTCCTTGTTTCCTGGCGTGGCTATTCTGCTGGTCGTACTTTCCATGAACCTGTCCGGCGACTGGCTGCGTGACAAGCTGGACCCGAAGCTCCGCAACCGGTAGGTTATAGTCCCCTCCATTAGTCAACATCGAGTCTAAAGGGATCACAGCTCAAGCAAACTGCCGGCAGGCTGGCACAAGTCCCCAGCGGAGACCTGAATCGGCGGATTGAAGGAGCCGACGCTTTCCCTGCTGCTCTACGAAACTTTGCAGTACAATGGGCTGGTCCGGACGGAGCGGTAGTGGACTTACCCAATTCCCGCCGGTCTGTCTCAGAAGCTCAACTCTTTCCTTTCCCCGGAGGCTTATCCCATGGCACTCAAAGACCTGGATGTAGAAAAAGAAGCGGTGCTCAAGGCCATTGACGCCATTGAAAAAGCCGGCGTCATGGGAATTGGGCAGCACGGCAACTTCAGCGTTCTGGTTCCCAGCGGGGGAGCATTCCTGCTTGTCGGCGGGGATATGGACAGCGTCCGGAAGGACGACTTCGTTCTGGTGGATTTGGAGGGCAACCTGGTGGAAGGCAACATGACGGCCAGGGAAGCCGAGATTGTCCATCTTCATACGGTTGTTTACCGAAACCGGCCCGAGGCGCGGTCCGCGGTACACGTCCACTCCACCTGGGGGACCACCTTCGCAGTGGCCAGCCAGCCCATTGAGTGCAGTTATGAGGCCATGGCCCGCTTTAACATGACCGACGGCATTCCCCTAGCCAAGTATGGTCCGAGGGGTTCGGACTTGTCCATCGAGTATATCGCCGACGCTTTGAACAGCGCCCAGGACATTCGTGCCGTGCTGATGGAGCACCACGGCATCCTGGCCTTCGGCCCCACGCCTGCTGAGGCGGCCCGCTCCGTTATGCTGGTGGAGGCGGCGGCGCAACTGGCAGCCCAGGCTGCAACCATCGGGGGCGCGAAACCGATTCCCCGCGAAATGCTCACTGCCACGGTAGAGCGGCGGGACGTGTTTGAGCAGGCCGGAATCCAGAGGGCGTAAGCCGTCAGACACAAGGCCAGAAACCTCGCGTTTAATGGTTCCCGCTATTTAGGCGCCCCCGAAAAATGCCCGGAAGGCTGTCGTTCAGATGGCTGAGTAGCTATAGCGGTTCGGGTTGAGGGGTTTAGCTGTACTTCCCTGGTCAATTGCAATCTCTGGTTTAGCTTCTACTCTTCCCAAGTGGTCTTATCGCGCATGCACGTTGGAATGTTTCTCGAATTTCCCCGACCGGCTGACAGCACCTACCGGGAAGCCTTTGACGCCTCCTTCGCCCTGGTTGACGAGGCCGAAAAACTGGGGGTGGAGTCAGTTTGGCTGGCGGAGTACCACTTCAATCCCGGGCGGGTGCTATCTTCGCCCATCCTCATTGGCACGGCTATTGCTTCCCGTACTGAGAACATTCGAGTGGGACTGGCGGTGCAGTGCCTGCCCCTGGGGCATCCGGTGCGGTTGGCCGAGGAAGCTGCAACCCTGGACCAACTGAGCAACGGTCGCCTGGAGTACGGTGTGGGCCGTGGAACCTTCCCCAATGTCCACGAGGGATTTAACACTCCCTTCTCGGAAAGCCGGGGCAGGTTTGAGGAGGGCCTTGAAATCATCAAAAGGGCCTGGACAGAGGAATCGTTTACCTTTGAGGGCGAGTATTATCAGTGTCATGATCTATGCGTTGAGCCCAAGCCCCGCCAGGAACCGCATCCTCCAATCCGCGTCGGCATAACCTCGGCAGAATCCTTTCCAATAACCGGGCGGATGGGTTATCCCATTCTGATAAATCCATCCCGGGTGTTCACCCTGGACCAACTGGCCCACCACATCGGCGAATACCGGCGGGCCTGGCGCGAGGCGGGCCATGACGGCGAACCCGAAGTGGGACTACGCGTGCCGATTTACGTAGCTGAAACCGAAGAAAAGGCTTACTCGGACCCGCGCGAAGGGGCTATCTTCATGGCCCAACGCCTGGGCCAGCGGGTCGTCAGTTACGCGGAATACGGGGCAACTACCGGTGACTGGCGCGCCGAAGGGGAGCGCGTCCTCGATATGGACTATGACGATTGGTTGCGGGACAAGGTTGCCTACGGCACTCCCGACTCCGTAGCCCTCAAATTACGCCAATTAAAGGAGGACCTGGGGTTGACCCACATGATCTACGAGGTTGACCTGGGTAACCACCTGCCATTTGAAATGCAGTTGAATTCCCTCCGGCTCTTTAACAAGGAAGTGCTTCCCCAACTGGCATGAGTGGGACGGAGAACATCGCGTAGTATGGAGAAAGTGAAAGGGCAGGCGCTCAGCCTGCCCTTCCTCGTTTGGTCGCCGCTTAGTCGCCAATTACCGCTATGGCCTGAATTTCCACCATCATTTCCGCGCGTGCCAGGGAATCTATGCCGATAAGCGCGCTGCACGGGTAGCCCCGGGTGAAGTACTCCTTGCGGAGCTGGGTGAAGTGAGTCCCGTACTGCATATCCTTGATGAACACGGTCATGGTTACAATGTCCTCCAAGGTGCCGCCGGCCCGCGCCAGGTTGGCCCTGATTCTTTCGAAGGTGGCTCGTACCTGACCTTCGAAATCCCCGCCCAGTGACTTGCCGCTGGCATCGGTTGTTGCACCTACCCCGGCCAGGTAAACGGTGGTCCCCCCGGTGACCTTGATGGCCGGCGAATAGGCCCGGTCCTCTTCTGCGTCTCCCTTAAAGTATTCTCTAGGCATTTGGCTCCCCCCTATGAATCCCCTTACTCCGAGCTGGGTTCTCTCCTGGCGAAGACCTCGCGGGCAATTACCCTGGCGTGCCTGGCAATGGACTCGCCCGTGTAGAAAGTAAGGTGAAAGAATAGTTCGTTAATCTGTTCCTCTTCCATCCCGATCCTGAGGGCGCCCCTTACGTGGTCTCTCAGCGACCGGTTGGTGGCTACCAGGGGCAGCACGGAAAGGGTGCAGATCATTCGGCTCTGCAAATCGAGGCCCGGTCTGGTCCACACTGAACCCCAAAGGTACTCCAACAGGTAGCGGTCCCAGTCTTCGTCCACCGCGATACCGTTGGATGCCGGTAGAACGCCCAGTACCTCCTCCCGCTTCGCCCTGCCTCGCCGGAGCAACTCTTCCGGATCCTCCCTTGGGTCAAAGACCTGGATTGGGTCCACGGCAAGGTTTCTCTCCTCGAAAACCCTGTTGGCGATGTCCAGGGCGGTTGTGCCTATGGGAGCCCCAACGTAGAAAAAGGTCTGGAGGATGATCTCCACGATTTGGGAGGGGGAAAAGCCGACATCAAGGCCACTCTCTATATGTCCTTTCAGGTTGTCGTCCCGCCGTAAGGCGGCAATTACTGAAATTGTTGCCATGCTGCGCTGCTCGATGGTCAGCCCTGGCCGGTTCCATATGACGCCAAAGCAAGCCTCGCCGATCATGCGCCACAGGTCCGGCGCAATGGCGCTGAGCATTGGGTGAGGGACGGGAATGCCGTCCGGTCCGGTTCGGCCCAGTCTGGTCAGAATGGGATAGCTGGAAAGATATCTGTCTTGCAACGAGTCCATGTCCCCTCCGCGGTGTTCGAGGCCGGTTTGCCTCATTGCTCGGCGGACTCAGTCTAGGATTGGACAACTTGGCTGTCAAACGGAAGCCGGCGGGGGTGCGACAGATTGCGTTGATAGCTGACACCCCATTGGTGGAGTGATATAATCCCACCGGAAAGGAGGTGGGCAATTGGAAGCAGTTGAATATACTACACCGAAAACAGTGAGTGAGGCCGTACAGGCCATGGCCTCCAAGGGAGACCGCGCCCGGGCATTGGCCGGAGGCACAGACCTTCTGGTACAGCTACGCGGCGGACGCCGCAGCGCCGACCTGGTGGTTGACGTTAAAGACATTCCCGAGTTGAATGAAATTTCTTACAGTTCTTCCGGTGGATTGACCATCGGCGCTGCTGCGCCCTGCTACCGCATTTACCAGGACGCAGCCGTGGCCGCCAACTACCCCGGACTGGTTGACTCGGCTTCGCTGATAGGCAGCATCCAGATCCAGGGTCGGGCCAGCCTGGGCGGAAACCTTTGCAATTCTGCGCCCAGCGCTGATGCCATTCCTGCGATGATTGCCCTTGGAGCCGTCGCCAACATCGCCGGCCCCAATGGAACCCGCCAGGTTGCGGTTGAGGATTTCTGTACCGGCCCAGGCCGCAATGTGCTGGAACCCGGCGAAATTCTGGTTTCCATAAATATGCCTGCTCCCCAGGCCAGTTCCGGGGCCAACTATCTCCGCTTCATTCCTCGAAATGAAATGGATATCGCCGTGGCTGGAGTTGGCAGTTCCGTCGTCCTGGACGGTTCCGGTCAGAACTTTGTTTCCGGCCGCATCTCCCTGGCCTCCGTGGCGCCGACCCCCGTATTCTGCGAGGCAGCCGGAGCCAGCCTGGCTGGCAAGCCGGTCTCCGATGAGGCCATCGAGGAAGCGGCCCGCCTGGCCATGGAAGACGCCAAGCCCATAACCGATATGCGCGGCACCATCCGGCAGCGGGTCCACCTGGTTGGTGTGTTGACCCGCCGCACACTGAACAACGCTATCCAGCGAGCTAGGGGAGAGTAAAAGACATGCCTGGACTTGTACACGTAAGTACCACTATTAACGGCAATCCCACCGACTTTCTTTGCGAACCCCGCCAGAGCCTGCTCGAGGTGCTGCGGGATGTGCTGGGCATGACCGGCACCAAGGAAGGCTGCAATGATGGTAACTGCGGCGCCTGCACCGTGATGTTTGACGGCCGCATCGTTACCTCCTGCCTGGTTCTGGGCGTGGAAGCCCAGGGGAAGGAAATATCCACCATCGAAGGCGTGGCTTCTCCCGAGGGTCTGCATCCGGTACAGCAGGCTTTCCTTGAGAACGCCGCGTTGCAGTGCGGCATTTGCACCCCCGGCTTCATAGTTGCCGCCAAGGCCCTGCTAGACCGGGAGCCGGACGCTGACGAGGGTCGCATTCGCCACTGGCTGGCGGGGAACCTCTGCCGCTGCACCGGTTACGACAAGATTGTCCGCGCCGTCCTGGATGCGGAAGACAAAATGAAGGCCTAGCAGGAGGTACATGGAGTGACCTCCAATATCGTTCTTTCCGAGGTTGAATACAACGTCGTCGGCAAGCGGCACATCCGCCCCGACGGCGTTGACAAGGTTACGGGCCGGGCTCAGTACGGCGCAGATGTCCAGTTGACGGGCCTGCTGCAGGGCAGGGTCTTGAGAAGCCCCCACGCTCATGCCCGCGTAATTTCCATAGACACATCCGCCGCTGAAGCCCATCCCGGGGTTTTTGCGGTAGTAACCGCGGCAGACCTGCCCTTCGCGTCCCTGACCCGCGATGATTTGGGTGGGGATTACCAGCGGTTGAAGTTCGCCAGCAATCATGTGATGGCCTCGGATAAAGTCCTTTTCAAGGGACATCCGGTGGCTGCCGTGGCGGCGGAAAGCCAGCACGTGGCAGAGGAGGCGATCAACCTCATCAAGGTTGACTACGAAGTAATACCTCCTTCAATGACCGTTCGCCAGGCAATGGAGCCCGACGCGTCGCTGCTCCATGATGATTTGTTTACCTCTGAGCTGGGCCAGTTGTCGGACAAACCCAGCAATGTCGCTTCCCACATGGCCTTTGAAGCCGGGGATATAGACGAGGGAATTAAACAGGCCGATGTAGTTCTGGAGCGGGAGTTCGAGACCGCTTCGGTACACCAGGGCTATATTGAGCCCCACAATTCGACCGCCTTCTGGAACACCGACGGCCAACTGAATATCTGGACCAGCACCCAGGGACCCTTTGTGGTGCGGACCAATGTGGCCGACATCCTGCGCCACCCGGTTTCCAGGGTGAAGGTAACGCCCATGGAGATTGGCGGCGGATTTGGCGGCAAGATTACTGCTTACCTGGAGCCTATTGCCGCGCTGCTGTCGAAGAAGTCGGCAAGGCCGGTCAAGTTGCTGATGAGCCGCACGGAGGTGTTTGAAGCCTCCGGTCCGGCGCCAGGCACCTGGATGAAGGTCAAGCTGGGCGCCACCAGCGAAGGCAAAATTACGGCAGCGGACATATTTCTTGCCTTTGAAGCGGGAGCCTATCCAGGTTCTCCGGTAATGCAGGGCGCTGCCTGTGCCCTGGCTTGCTACGACGTCCCCAACGCCCGAATCAACGGCTATGACGTTGTGGTAAACAAGCCCAAGACGGCGGCCTATCGGGCCCCCGGCTCGCCCCAGGCGGCCTTTGCCGTCGAGTCGGTAATTGACGAGATATGTGAGCAGTTGGGCGTGGATCCGGTGGAGTTCCGGCTGCGCAACGCCTCCCGCGAGGGCGTCCGCCGCGTGGAAGGTCCGGTATTTCGTCGAATTGGTTTGGTGGAGTGTCTCGAGGCTGCTCGCAACCACGACCACTATAAGATGCCCCTGAATGGACCCAACCAGGGCCGTGGCATAGCTGCCGGTTTCTGGTTTAACCGGGGCTTCCAATCTGCGGTCAACATATCCGTTAATCCGGATGGCACCGTCAACCTGATAGAAGGTTCCGTTGATATCGGCGGCAGCCGGGCTTCCATCGCGCAGCAGGCGGCGGAGACCCTGGGAATTGCCTACGAGGACGTGAAGCCCACGGTGGTGGATACCGATTCCATTGGCTACACCATGGTAACCGGCGGCAGCCGGACCACCTTCGCGACGGGCTGGGCGGCAATTGAGGCGGCCGAAGACGTTAAGATGCAGATGGTCGAACGCGCCGCCAAGATTTGGGATACGCCGGTTGAAGACGTGGAATACGCCGATGGCGCGCTGTCTCACAAGTCGGACCCGGAATTGAGGATGACCTTCAGGGAACTGGCCCGCCAGTTGCTGGGAACGGGTGGCGGAATCACCGGCGCTTCCAACGTGGACCCCACCGGCGAGGGCAATGGCTTTGGCGTCCACCTCGTTGACGTGGAAGTGGACCCGGATACCGGCAAAGTGACCATTCTCCGCTACACTGCGGTGCAGGATGCGGGCAAAGCCATTCATCCCAGCTACGTGGAAGGCCAGATGCAGGGTGGCGTCGTCCAGGGCATCGGTTGGGCTCTGAACGAAGAGTATTTCTTCAACGATCAGGGCCAGATGATGAACTCCAGTTTCCTGGACTACAGAATGCCTACCGCCCTCGACCTGCCCATGATTGATACCGTTATAGTGGAGGTGGCCAACCCCGGCCATCCCTATGGCGTAAGGGGTGTGGGAGAGGTGCCCATTGTTCCTCCACTGCCGGCCATAGGTTGCGCCATTTCCCATGCTATAGGCAACAGGATCAACCGACTGCCGGCTAATCCGGGGGCGGTTCTTGAAGCCATGGGCTGACCCGGTCAGATAAAGTTTGAAGTTAGTTTCTCTTAGGGCGGGGTTCAAACCCGCCCTTCGGCGTATTAGTAGATATGCGGCTGGAGTTCGACGAGTGGCTGATTCGCAGCTGGAGGCCCGATGACGTTTCGGGCCTGGTAAAGTACGCCAATAATCGCCGGGTGTCCAGGACATTGAGGGACGCCTTTCCTTACCCATACACTACTGAGGACGCCAGAGCCTGGCTCCGGTTTGCTACACAGGAGCAGCCGGAAGCTAACTACGCCATTGCCTCCCCAAAGGAAGCCATTGGAGGCATCGGCTTGAAGTTGGGAAATGACGTGTTCAGCCGGTCAGCAGAAATTGGTTACTGGCTGGGTGAGCCCTATTGGGGCAAAGGCATTGCCACGGGTGCGGTATCGGCTTTTACGCGTTTCGCTTTTTCCAATTACGACCTGGCCCGAATTGAAGCCAGGGTTTACGAAAATAATCCGGCATCCGCCCGGGTACTTGAGAAGGCAGGCTACGTTTGTGAAGGCCGCCTGCGAAAGAGCATAACCAAGGACGGAAGGACCATGGACCATTTCTTGTACGCCACGGTCCTGGAGTGACATTCCTGGCAAGGAGAGGCGGAGTGGCGACAGTTTACATACCAACAATGCTGCTGCCCCTGACCGGAGGAGTTAAGCAAACGCGGGTTGAAGCTTCCAGCGTTCGCCAGATTATCAACGGTTTGGAAGAGCAATTCCCGGGCATAAGGGAGCGCCTGATGGAAGACAACCAGGTCCGCTCCAATCTCGCGGTGTCGATTGACGGCGAAATAGCCCGTATGGGGCTGTTGGAAAGGGTCGGGGAAAATAGCGAGGTCCATTTCGTTCCGGCCATTAGCGGAGGCTGATGGGGCCTCGCGACCAGGAGGAACAAGTCAACCGGAATCGGGCTGACGGTTAGTCGGCCCAGCTGAAAGCGCATGTTCTTCCCTTCCGTGTTCCTTCTGTGAGGGCGCCTGGCGGTGGCCGTCCGACGGTTATCTGGCGCCCTGCTCCAGCTACGAGTTTGCATTGACTACCGATATGCGCAACCCTACAATGAATATCAATCAACCTGTAAGTTATTCTCTCCGGGGCTCATACCGAATGGGCCCGGAGGCTTTAAGAGGCATTCATGGCAAAAAGGAATTCCCCCGGGGGAAGACCCAGGGTAGAGGAACCCGTTTCTTCGGGGGGAGTAGTTTACCGCTGGGACCAGGACCGTCTGGAGGTGGTTCTTTGCGGCCGGGATGAACCGGTGCGCTGGAGCCTGGCCAAGGGCACTCCCGACCCGGGCGAAACCCTGGAGGAAACGGCTCTCCGGGAGGTCCAGGAGGAAACGGGTCTGGAGCCCGAAATTGAGGACAGGATCCGCAGCATAGATTACTGGTTCTCCAACAAGGACAACGAAGTACGCTATCACAAGACGGTCCATTTCTATCTAATGAAAGCCATCGGTGGGCATACCAGCCTGCACGATCCGGAATTTGACGTAGTGGAGTGGTTTCCCTATGAAGAGGCCCTGTCCAGGCTGGCTTATCCCAACGAGGCCGATGTGCTGCGCCAGGCTTTTGACCTGATTTCCCAACGGGAAAACGCGGTCTGATATGCCTGAGTTGCGGGGAGCCAGGGTCATTCTGAGGGACAAGAGGCTTGAGGACGCCGAGCAGGACTATATCTGGAGATGCGACCCGGAGTTGGCCCAGCTTGATGCCACTTATCCCTTGACCATGAACTACGACCGCTACCTGAAGATGTTTCAGGACCAGTTGCGTTATCCCACCCCGGGCTCGCACCACTTCGGAATAGACGTCGAAGACGGCAAGTTGATCGGCAACTGCATGTACTATGACCTGGATACCGTTAATCGACAGGCGGAACTGGGGATAGTCATCGGCGATCGGGATTACTGGAATAACGCCTACGGATATGACGCCGTTGTAACCCTGCTTGATTTCATGTTCAACGAGCGGAACCTTAAGCGCGTCTATCTCCACACCCTGGAATGGAACCACCGTGCCCAGCGCAGTTTCGGGAAGTGCGGCTTCAACCCGGTTCGCCCGGTCCGGCGCATGGGCCGAGACTTCATCCTGATGGAAGTGCTGCGGGATGACTGGTATGAGGTGGCCGAGGAGAGATTGGCCAATCGGTGGCCCCAGGCAACGGCGGAGCCGCAATAGACTGGACAGGTCCGTCAGTCTTGGCTGGCCCCGATTTCTATGGCTTCCCGCAAATTGATGGTCCGTCGGTATAGGGCCGTCCCCACGATGACTCCCTCGGCCCCTGTCGTTACCAACTCCCGTATGTGTTCCAGCGAAGAAACCCCACCGGATGCCTGCACCTTCAGCCCCGTCCGTGTTACCAGGTCAGCATTGGCCGAGAAATTGGGGGATGACAGTGTTCCGTCCCGGGAAACATCCGTGTAGAGCAGGCGCACAACACCTTGCTGTCCCATCCTGAGGCCCAATTCCACCGCCGAAACTGAACTGCTTTCCGTCCAGCCTTTTATGGCGACGACGCCATCCCGTGCGTCCACCGCAACCACCACCCGCTCGCCCCCTGATTCCTGACAGAGTTCCTTCACCAGTTCCGGGTCTTCAACGGCTGCCGTGCCAATCACAACCCGTTCGGCTCCCGCCGAAAAGAGCGCTTCAGCGGTTTCGCGACTTCTGACTCCCCCGCCGACTTGAACGGGAATGTCCAGCGCTTCCACGATGTCCCTGACGGTGGACAGGTTTGCCGGCAGCCCGCTGACAGCGCCATCCAGGTCAACAAGATGCAACCTGACGGCGCCTTGCCCTTGCCATTCGAGGGCCACACCCACAGGGTCATCGGAGAAAACGGTCTCCTGCTGGAAATCGCCCTGGAACAGACGCACGCATCGGCCGGCTCTCAGGTCTATGGAGGGAATTACTTCCATGGCAAGCTGCTGTGGTGAGTGGAATCAGTCAGGGGAGCCGGCAGCAAAGTCCAGAAAATTGCGGTAGATCTGCAGGCCAACAGTTCCGCTCTTTTCCGGGTGAAACTGGGTGGCTACCAGGTTGCCCCGGGCGTAGGCGCTGCAAAAGGGAATACCGTAATTGGTGGTCCCGGCCACGCCTTCAGTGTGTTCCGGGTCGGCGTAGTAGCTGTGAACGAAATAGAAGTGGCTAAGGGCCGGTATTCCTCGAAAAACCGGATGCTCAATTCCAAAGTCCACGCTGTTCCAACCCATGTGAGGGACCTTCAGCCCGGAGGGCAACCGGCGTACTTTGCCGTCCAGTATGCCCAGGCACGGCGCGTCGCCTTCCTCAGTCTTTTCCAGCAGGAGCTGCAGCCCCAGGCAAACGCCCAAAAAGGGGCGACCGCCAGCGATGTAATCCCGGATGGGGGAAATCAGGTCTCTTGATTCCAGGGCTCTCATGGCCGCGGGCCCCGACCCCACTCCAGGCAGTATGAGGGCTTCTGCGGTGCCCAGGTCC
>VXOH01000151.1 GCA_009840135.1 Chloroflexota bacterium
GAGCGAAGTTTACTTGCTTAAGGTGCTCCGCAGTTAAAATGCGATTGCCCTGCCGTCAGGGGTGGATTCCCAGCTCTTGGCGAGACGGGGAATGCGCTCGTTGGTCTGGGCATCCAGTCCGATTAATGTCTCGGAATAGGGGTCGAACTGGTAATAGGCGGGACGACCGACGGTCCAGTGCCGGTTGGTCTCGTTAACCTCGCCCAACGCGTAAATCACGCGGTCAACTTTAGCCTCAACCACGGTTGTATCAACCGGAATAGGCGTGGGAGTGGCGATTACCGTCTTCTCAACGACGGTCTCCTTGGGTACTTCCTTAAGTACCTCTACTTCCTTGACGACCTCTACCTCACGGACGACCTCTTTCTCTACCTCTACCGGTACCTCTACCTCACGGACAACCTCTTTCTCTACTTCTACCGGTACTTCTACTTCTTTGACAACCTCTCGCTCAATTACCTCGGGCGCAGCGGTGCCGCAGGCCACAACCAGAGCGAGTATGATGACCAGGGAACTTACGAGAAGTGCTCGGGTTTTACCTAACCGGAATGCCATCTAGACTTACCTCCCAATGTCTGAAATGGGATACCCGCATCCGGCCTGCCTTGCTGGACCTCGTCAGACCAGAAAACTGGCAGAGTATAGCCCGGCGCTTTTTCGAGTGTCAATTTACTTGTTACGTCTTCATGTTAAGGAAATATTAGTAACATATCGTAATAATTGGCCTTAATTGCTATACTTTCAGCACAACAATTCTTTCTAAATGACATATTAGGTAGTCCACCCATGTTGGACTGTGTGCCCACGATGTTAAACAGCGTTAAAGTTCCGGTGGATATTGAGCGTCCTGCAGCATATTCCGATGGCTGGTCTTGGGATTGCCGGTAACGGGGAAGTTCCCGCTCTCCACTACCTCAGGACTGAAGATGACATCCAAGCGGAATCTTGGGAAGAGATGCCCGCTATGTTGTAGTACTTCTCATTATCCAGGTCGAGGATCAGATGGTCTATACCCGCAGCTTCAACCGCTTACGTAGTCCTGCAGGAAAGGCACAGGGCAACAATTACCTCGAACAAGCAGGCTGCGCCGCCGGCGCCCTGTGACCGCCTTCATGACCGTAGACGAGCTGTCCAGGCGCATCGTAATGAAGTCAAGCCAGCAGCCTCGGTTCAGTCAAGAGGGCTATTATTATCATTAGGCCGGGCAATTGCACACTTCCCGTGTCGGCAATGCTTATGTACAGCATTTTTCACGTATTCTTGCAGTTTCGTGAAAACGGCCCCCCGGATGGCCGGGGGGCCGCAAACCTTGTTGGTGATTCGGGGCTGGGCACCGCCATTCTGCCTGACGGCTATTGGGCCGCTTTAAGCAGGTCCCAATGGCTGGTCTTGGAGGATGCCGTGCCGGGGAAGGTCCAGCTTTCCACCACGTCGGGATTGAACATCACCGTAAGGCGGAACCAGAAGAAGGGAATGTCGGCAAAGTTATAGTAACGGTCATCACCGATTTCCCGAATCAACCCGTCAATCGCCTCGCGGTCCACCGTTTCCAGGGCGATGTACTTAAGGTAATTTTCATCCTGTA
Source organism: Chloroflexota bacterium (assembly GCA_009840135.1). GTDB lineage: Bacteria > Chloroflexota > Dehalococcoidia > Lucifugimonadales > UBA3495 > Bin22. The sequence continues at coordinate 1,586 of VXOH01000151.1, forward strand.
GGTCTGTCTCATACCCACCGCCGTTACCCGTGGCGGCGAAGCTCCAGACCCTGAGGCGGGTGGTCAGGGAGCGCATGGTAATCACGTTGCCCCAGCCGCCCTTCTTGATGAATTCGCCCTTGGCCCGGTATTCCTTTCTAACGGTGCCCCACTCGCTGTCCAGCAGGGTTACGTCAATGCCCACCGGTTCCCAGTAATTGATCAGGGCTTCCAGCATGACCGCCGTCTCGGGCTCATCAGCCGAGAAGTAATTGTAGGAAGTGAAGGGCATGGGATTGTCGGGCCCAAAGCCGGCCTGGGCCATCAGGTTCTTGGCCGCCTCGACGTCGTACCCGTACAGCTCTTCCCAATCCACTTCCCACTGGGGGTTATAACCGTTGCCCAGGACCGGGTGATACGCGGTGTTGTACATCAACTCGCCGTCACCCTTTAGCACGTGCTGGAGCATCTCCTGCCGGTCAATAGCCTTGTTCATGGCCTGCCGCACCAGGATGCCAGTGGTGGGGTTGGCCCAGGGCACGCTTGCGTCATAGGCGGGGTCGGCTTGGGAGAAATACATTCCGCCCAGGAACAGGGACAGGTAATTGGTTGGCACGCCGGCGGCGGCGGGTTTCATTCCCCGGCGACCGGCTTCCAGTTGCAGTTCACGGGAAAGGGCTGCCACGTGGATTTCACCCGTCAGCAGGGCCGCCAGGCGGGTCAGGTCCTCGCGGACCCAGCGCAACTCAACCTCCTGGAAGTCCGGGTTTTCGCCACGCCAGTGGGGCCCTGGCGCCTTTTCGAACCAGATACCCTGGCCGGCTTCCCGACCCAGGTACTGGTACGATCCGGTGCCGGCCGGTTTGGCGTCGAACCCTTCCAGGCCATCGGTATCGAACTGGTTCTTGCTCAGCATCAGCACTTCGCCGCCGCCAAAACCACGGGAGAGGATGGCCGGGGTGTCCAGGGACAATCCGTCAAAGGTATATTGGACGGTGTAATCGTCCAGTGCCTCGGCGGTTGCATCCCCGAAGAACGAAGCCGCGCTCGACTGAGAGTCCTCTCCGATGGTGCGGTGGTGGGCGGCCACGGCGTCGTGAGCAGTGAACTCTCCGTAGCCAAAGTGGAAGGGCACTCCCTTTACCAGGTGGAAGGTCCATTCGCGACCGTCTTCGCTCCACTCCCAGCTCTCCGCCAAGCGGGGGATGCGCTCATTGGTGTTGGCATCCAGGCCCACCAGAGTCTCGCCGTAGGGGTCAAACTGGTAGTATGACGGGCGGCTGACGGTCCAGTGCCGGTTGGTCTCCTGTACCTCGCCCAATGCGTAGATCACGCGCGTTACCTTCGCCTCCACCGCTTCCGTAACTACAGGTATGGGAGTCGGCGTGGCAATTACCGTCTTTTCAACGACGGTTTCCTTGGGGATTTCCTTGAGGACTTCTACCTCCTTGACCACCTCAACTTCTCTGACGACTTCCTTCTCTACCTCTACCGCTACCTCAACCTCTTTAACGACTTCCTTCTCTACCTCTACCGGTACTTCAACCTCCCTGACTACCTCCCTTTCAATGACCTCCGGCGCTGCGGAGCCGCATGCCACTACAAGGGCAAGCACCAGGATTAAGGGGCTTATGAGAAACCAACGGTGTATGCCTGACCAACCTGGAGCCATGGATGTCACCTCCTCAATTGAGGGTTACGTGTTTCGTGTCCTTTGCACAGCCACTGACGGCCGCCGTTTATAGCTGCCCGTGACTGCTACGAATTCCGGCCAGTATATTTGACCAAAATTAGTGATGTCAATACATATTACTAATAAAATATCATGGCCATTTACCAGCAATATATCCAGTAAGTTATACGAAAAACGACTACATTTATTGCTATCTTAAATTGTATTGTCCTCACAAGTTTTAACGCCTTTTACCGGTATAATACAATAGCTCTTGACGCTATATCGTAGCGTTGACAAATTTACTTGACTGTAACTGGCAGTGGGCGCCAACCACCCAGCCGGCTCCTTCGCGAGGAGCCTTCTTGCATTTCGATGGAGGCTTCTGCCGAACTCAAAGCTTTTGTACCCCGCCGCACCGGCAAAGGCTCCCTCCACGTTGCGCAAGTATTGACAACACAATTATGCGAGAATATATTGCCTTATCATTCCGAAGCGGCATATGCCGCTTTTGCTCTGTCCCTGCCGGACTGCGAAACGTAGCACAGGCGAAAGGGACGTAAGGGCAGCCCCGTCGCTGGGGACAGGAAGAATAATATGCAACGATTCATACTGGTCCGGCTGTTCCATTCAATCCTCGCCCTGGTAGCGGTCAGCATGATCGTTTTTGGGCTGGGCCGCCTTTCCGGCGATCCCCTGGACACCCTGCTGGACGTGGACGCCACCGCGGAGGACTACGCCAGGGTCCGGGCCTATTGGGGCCTGGACAAGCCCGTACATATCCAATACATCACCTACGTAGGCAATTTCGCCACGGGCAGGTTCGGAGAATCCATCCGCTTCCCCGGCCAGGACGCTCGCGAACTCCTGTGGCAGCGCCTCCCCGCCACGCTGGAGCTCGCCGTTCTGGCTTTGGTCGTAAGCGCCGTAATTGCGGTTCCCCTGGGAGTTATCGTTGCGGTCAAGAAGGACACCGGCATTGATATTGCCGGCAAGATCGTTGCCTTGCTTGGTCAATCCCTGCCTAACTTCTGGATAGCGTTGATGCTGATGTGGGTACTTGCCGTCCAACTGGAGTGGCTTCCTACTTCGGGACGCGGCACGTGGAAGCACCTGCTGATGCCCGGTATTGCCCTGGGTTACTTCCAGGTAGCCGCATTGATGCGCCTGACCCGGTCTTCCATGCTGGAAGTGCTGGATACCGAGTACGTCAAGCTGGCCCGAATCAAGGGCCTGCGGGAAACGTCGGTCATCTGGAAGCACTGCCTGCGCAATGCCCTGATTGCGCCGATTACCTATTTCGGACTGGTACTGGGCGGGTTGATGACCGGTTCAGTGGTTATAGAGTCCATATTTTCCTGGCCCGGGGTGGGCTTGCTGGCAATTGACGCACTGCGGGCCAAGGACTTTTCGGTGGTGCAGTCGGTGGTGATATTCTTCGCCGCCATCTACATCGCCGCGAACCTGCTGGTTGACGTCGCATACGCATACCTGGACCCACGCATTCGGTTCACCCATTAAGCGGAAGAACGAAGGCGGAGGAGCAAGATTCTTATGGCTAATTTGGCAGTACCAGGCAGCGTGCCAGGGGTAAGGACCGCCAACGGTGTCTGGCGCGCTCTCGGAACGGCCAGGCGTTACCCCATAGTTCCGGTAGCCATCCTCCTGCTGGTGCTGGTGCTTCCCGCCATTTTTGCCGATTGGGTGGCTCCCCACGACCCGGTGGTGGGCAGCTTGAGTGACCGACTGGCCCCGCCCTTCTGGGTGGAAGCCGAGGGCGAGGGGATTTACGCAACTCCCGGAGGGTCCCTCGAACACATGCTGGGGACTGACAAGCAGGGACGCGACATCCTCAGCCGGATCATCTACGGGGCACGGGTCTCCCTTACCGTTGCCGCAATTTCGATTTTCCTGGCGGGCATCCTCGGTACCACCCTGGGGCTCGTCGCGGGTTACTTTGGCGGCAATATTGACCACCTGGTGATGCGGGCGGTGGATATCTGCCTTTCCATGCCGGCCATCCTGTTTGCCCTGGTGCTGGCGGTGGTGCTGGGCCCCAGCTTTCAGACCGTGATTATCGTGATCGTGACGATTTTCTGGTCCCGTTACGCCCGGCTGGTAAGGGGGGAAACCCTGAGCATCAAATCGCAGGACTTTGTGGCCCGCGCCCGGGTGGCGGGGGCATCCAACCTGCGCATCATTGCCCGCCACGTATTCCCCAATATCGTCAATACCATCATTGTGCTGGCTACCCTGGAAGTCGGGCAGGTAATCCTGCTGGAGTCCACCCTGAGCTTCCTCGGCGCCGGCCTGCCCCGGCCCACACCGGCCTGGGGCCTCATGGTAGCCGACGGACGGGAGTTGCTGGTGACCTCCTGGTGGCTGACGGTTTGGCCTGGAACCGCCATCTTGCTCTCGGTACTTTCCATGAACCTGCTGGGCGACTGGCTGCGCGACCGGCTCGATCCCAAGCTGCGCAACGTCTAGCGCCGCCGAGCCAATTCTTCGATTGACAGCGCCCCCACGGCATGGTCACGTCCATAGCAGTGGGGGCCAGTTTATGTTATGCCACTTGAATGTACCCCTCGCTTGCCTGCAGCGCCCTCATTGAAGGCAGACCGGGTGAAACCTTCCCCTGCGCTTTTTCGTAGCAATAACCACACCCTCAAAAATGATACCCTCGATAACGATACCTTCAAGAAGGTACTTCAGGAAATGAAAGGCTACATGCACGGATTGCGATCGCCCTTGTTGTCCCTCGTGGCCCTGCTGCTGCTGTGGACAGCCGTTGCCAGCTGCTTTCCAGCAGCGGAACAGGCCGACCCAGTGCCCCAACCATTGCAGCCGGCGAAGAGCGAGGCAACTGCCGGGACGGAGCAAACCTCGGTATCAGGGGCAGTCCGGGAGGACATACAAGGTTCCGTCCAAGGCTCCGTCCAGGACACGGAAGGTAGTGCGAGCGGCAACAGCCAGGATGCGAGTCCGGCCAATAGGCCATCCTCCGCAGAAGCGGGATCGCCCCCATCCACTGCCGCAGCCGGAGAAAAAACCCCCGCCGGTCGGTCGGAAACGGAACAGGTTCCACAGGCCGCCGCCAGCACGGCAACCGATACCCCTGTTCCGGATTCCGCCATATTTGAGGAGCTTGACCTGCTGGAAGACTCCGCTTTTGCCTACCTCAAGGAACTGGCGGAAGGCCTGGGCCCCCGCACCAGCGGCACCGACCTCGAAAAAGAGGCGGGCGACTTTCTGCTCCAGCGATTCGAAGACCTGGGGTACAGCGCCGAAATTCAGGAGTTCTCCCTGTCATCCACCCAGTCCAGTCTCAAAGTCACCGCTCCTACCATTGGCGATCTGGAGACCAACACCTTGTCGGGAACGGCCAACGGCGAGGTGTCAGCGCAGCTGGTATTCGTGGGCTTGGGCAAGCCTGAAGATTTTCCCGAAGAGGGCGTAACGGGCAAAATAGCCCTGATCGAGCGGGGTGAAATTACCTTCGGCAGCAAGGTTGCCCAGGCCGAACGGGAGGGGGCGGTAGCCGCCATCATATTTAACAACGCCGGCGGCAACTTCCAGGGCACCCTGGGTGGGCCGAGCCGCATTCCGGCGGTGTCCCTGTCCCGGGAACATGGCCGCAACCTGATGGACTCCCTGAACGACGGGAATAAAGTCGAGGCAACCGTGGCTGTGGTGGGAGAGGCGATACCATCCCGCAACGTTATCGCCGAGATACCGGGGGCGGGTGAGGGCGTTGTGATAGTGGGAGCCCACTTTGACACCGTTCCCGATTCTATCGGCGCTTCCGATAATGCATCGGGAATTGGCGTACTGCTTACCGTTGCCGAAAGGATGGCGGACAGATCGCTGCCCTTCACACTTCGGTTTATTGCCTTCGGGGCGGAGGAGACGGGCCTTCACGGAAGCGACTACTACGTGGAAAGCCTGTCCCAGGCAAAACTGGAAGACATCCACTTGATGATTAACCTGGATTCGGTGGGATCGGGGACAGGTCTCCGGATCGCGGGAGACCGTTGGGCCGTCAACCACATGAGGGATACGGCCCAGAGGGAGGACGTTATTCTGGCGCCCACCGGCCGCAGGGGAAGCGGCGGCAGTGACCACGTTAACTTTCGCAACGCCTGGGTACCGGTGATTTTCCTCTTGGCCGACGACCTTTCCCGAATCAATTCTCCCGCCGATACCATGGAACACATCAATCCCCAGCTGTTGGGCCATTCGTCGGCTCTGGTGCTTGACCTGCTGGAAAACGTCCATACCCTCAGTGGGTACGGCCAATAGCCCGTCTCTCGATAAACCCTTAGCTGGCTTATGTCATTTATTGAGGACGCACGGTGCTCTGCCCCGAGGCCAATCGCCGGCCTGTTATGTTAGACTCAAGGCCGGTTGCCTGAGGCAACCTCACACGGTTCTTCAAGGAGCATCGCCATGGCCCCCAACCAATCCGGTCGCACCCCATCCAACCGCGTCCAGCGGGTCCAGCCCCCGGCTACCCTGGCCGCCGGAGAGAAGGCACGCCAACTGGCGCGCCAGGGACACGACGTTATAGACCTGGGACAGTCCAGCCCCCACCATGTCACCCCCGGGCACATCACCGAGGCTGGCATTCGAGCTCTGAACCAGGGACTGACGAACATCAGCTCTTCCCGCGGGCTGCCCGAATTGAGGCACGCCATGGCCTCCAAACTGGCGGACCACAACGACCGCCATATCAACCCCGATGGCGATATCCTGGTGACGCCGGGCAGCAAAATGGGTCTGTACGAGGCCATAAACGCCTACATCGAAAGGGGCGATGAGGCGCTGGTGCTGGAACCCACATGGGTAAGCTTCAGCCAGCAGGTGGAAATGGCCGAGGGAGTTCCGGTGGCCGTGCCTCTCAGCGAAGAGGAAGAGTATTACATCAGCTACGAGCATCTGAAGGAATACGTTACGCCCCAGACCAAGATGCTGGTCATCAATAACCCCAACAACCCAACGGGCCGGGTATATTCCCTGGAGGAACTGGAGGCGGTAGCCAGGCTGGCCCGGGAGCATGACCTCCTGGTAGTTTGCGACGAGACTTATGAATACTTCGCCTACGACGGAAACCGCCACATTTCCGTGGCGAATCTGGAGGGAATGGCGGAGAGGACCCTGACCAGCTACACCTTCACCAAGGCCTATTCCATGGCCGGCTGGCGGCTGGGCTGCATCGTGGCGCAGTCAGAGCTGCTGGAGCCGTTGCTCAAGATACAGGAACAGACGGCCAGCTTCGTTTCCCCCTTTGTCCAGATGGCAGGCGTGGCCGCGCTGCAGGGTCCGCAAGACCACCTGGCCAGGTGGCGGGAGGACTGCAACGAGCTCCGAATACGCTGCTCCGACCGCCTTTACCAGGTTCCCGGCATCCATTGCCCCCTGCCCGACGGCGCCACTTTCCTGTTTCCCCGTTACTCGGCGGACATTTCCTCCGTGGAACTGGCCGAACTCCTGGTGGAACGGGAAGGGGTAGTGGTCACACCCGGGATTGGCTTTGGAGAGAGCGGCGAGGGCCACTTCCGCATAGCCCTGATGCGCTCCCCTGCCGAACGCGTCCTGGAGGGTGTGGAGCGAATAGCCCGGGTCCTGGAAGCGTTATAGGGGATCGAGCAGGAAGTCGCTATGAAAATTCACCTGGTTGACGGCACGTACGAACTGTTCCGGGCCCACTTTGCCCTGCCCTCAATATCCGCTCCCGACGGTCGCGAAGTTGGGGCGGTCCGGGGACTCGTTCAAACGCTGATTGGCCTGCTGCGCCAAGAGGACGTTACCCATGTCGCCGTGGCCTTCGACAGCGAAATCCTGTCCTTTCGCAACGACCTGTTTTCCGGTTACAAGACGGGGGAGGGTACCCCACCGGAGCTGCTGGGGCAGTTCCCACTGGCGGAGCGGGCAACTGCGGCGCTGGGATTGGTAGTCTGGCCCATGACGGGGTTCGAGGCCGACGATGCCCTGGGCGCGGCGGCGGTACGCTGGAAGGACGAGCCGGGTGTGGAACAGATTGTCCTGTGCTCACCGGACAAGGATCTGGCCCAGGTGGTACGCGGCGACCGGGTGGTAACCCTGGACCGCCGCCGGGAAATAGTTACCAACGAGGCGGGTGTGCGCGAGAAGTTCGGCGTTTCCCCGCCCTCCATCCCCGACTACCTTGGCCTGGTTGGCGACAGCGCCGACGGCATCCCCGGCATCCCCCGCTGGGGGGCCAAGGGAGCCGCCCAGGTATTGGACCATTACGTCCACATAGAGCAGATCCCCACCAATGCCGAGGACTGGGTCATTACTGTACGCGGGGCAAAATCCCTGGCCGCCAGCCTCTCCGAGAACATGGAAGCCGCCCTGCTCTACCGCCAGCTTGCCACCCTGAGGCTGGACGTGCCGATTTCCGAAGACTTGCCTGATTTGGAATGGCAGGGCGCCCCGCAGGAACCCTACCAGTCCCTGTGCGACGAACTGGGGTTTGGGCGGTTAAGGGATGGGGTGGTTCGGTGGAGTGGGGGTTAGGCGCTGGGATTGATGCCCCCTTGTGTTCTTGATGTCCTTCCTGGATGACTCACAACTTTGGCAGTTCTGCCAGGTAACAATCCTGCCTCCCCAAAATCCCCCGTTTCGCTTACTCTATTAGCCCGAGTCACATCTATCACTTCCCGGAAGGCCTGTAGTCGCGCGGGTCGAAGCAAGAATCGTAGGTACCCTGGTCTATCTGTACCCACTTCGTGCCAGGCACACCTCGGGGAGAAACCCGCCCTTCTGAGTACGGGAAGGCCGACTCGAAAGCCAGATGCCGCCCTTGAGACTGGGCAACCCGCTTCGCCAACCGCACAGCCGGCCCGAAGTCCGCGTCTTGACTCACGATGATCGCCACCTCAAATGCTTGGTCATAGGTGGCCTGGACCAAGTCAATTGCCAGGCTGACATCCACTCCCTTTTCCTGGTTGCCCACATTAACCCTGCCCCGGTAAACGATGATTCCCTGGTCCCTCATGCGCCTCAGTTTGTTTGTCCAAAATGCATTCCAGAATGGATTCGCTTGTCGGCTTGGAACCCCTGTGTAAAACCTGACTTCTTGCAGAGTTCGCCCCGGGTTCTGGGCAGCCAGGCCCTCGGCCAATTTCTCCACATCGTAACTTGGCCAGTCGTAAGCGCCACCAGGTCCCCAGGCAGCTTTGGCCAGGTGAAACAGGTTTTGGCCGTCAATAAGAAGGATTGTTCTCAACACAAAAAACACCCGCCCGGGGATGTGGGTTATCCACAATCCAGCGGACGGGGAGCAAATCACAAGTATCGTATCGGGATTCAATTACTGCTGTCAAGAGAACCCGTCTATCTGTCGTGCCCTGCTTCCGATTACTTTCCGCCCTCTTCCTACCAAACTCACTCCCGAGCCGCCTCTGCCGGGTAGTCCTCCCGCTTCCCCGAATCCCCGGCCTGAATTACAAAATCCCTCCGGTCCCGGTATAGGCGTACCCGGTTCAGAACGTGTTCGGTGTGGTCCTGGTCCAGGTCAATAACGTCGTGGTGGGTCATGAACCAGTACTTGTAGTCGCCGATGAACAGGTAGGTGGGAGTGGTGCCGAAAAAGCGCCCTACCAGGGCCTCGCCGGCCTTCATCCTGTCGCGCACTGCAGCCATCAACTCCCGCTGCCCATCTTTCAACAGAAGCACGTACTCGTGGGGCCACGTATTCCGGTAGGTTACGGCTTCCCGCCAGGGGGCCTTTTCGATAAGTTCCATCAGCGTCAAGTTCATCCCCCCACCTCCACATTCATTGCGAAATTGGGCCAATCCTAACATGAGACATCCGGCTGTCAACCGGCAACCGTCACCTGAATCGTGCCCCCTGGCGAGCCTTTTCTTCCTTCCGCCGCTTAACCTCCAAAATCGGTTATACTCTGCCCAATCATCCAGCAATCCAAGGAGGCCCCGCCATGACCGCAACGCGCACCGACCGCCACGTGGACACCGTCGTCGTAGGAGGCCAGTTAGTTACCTCCTCCCAGGTTTACGAGGCCTCCATTGCCATTGACGGCGAGAAGATAGCCGCCATCGGCCCCGAGAACCTGCTGCCCCCGGCGGACAACTACATTGACGCCTCCGGTATGTACGTCCTTCCAGGGCTGATTGATTGCCACGTCCACCTGGACGGCCACGACAACTACGCCCTGGGGTCGCTGGCCGCCGCCCACGCCGGGCTGACCACCCTGGTCCCTTTCGGCACCTACCACCTGGAGGGCGACGAAACTCTGCCCGACGCTATCAACCGTTCACGGGAAGAGGTGGATCGCACCGCGGTTACCGACTTTGCCTTCCACTTCATCCTCCAGAACCGCCCCAGCATCCTCAAGAGCCTCCCCCAGGCCCTGGACATGGGCGTCAAGTCCTTCAAGATGTTCATGACCTACAAGAAGCGTCCCTACCGCATGTGCGACGACGACTATATCTGCGAGTCCATGGAAATGGTTGCAAAAGGCGGCGGGGTGCTGCAGTTGCACTGTGAGAGCGGCAACATTATCGAGTACCTGGAGAACAAGCTGGTGGCCGAGGGCCATACCCATCCCACCGATTTCCCGTTAGCCTGCCCGGACTGGGCCGAGGAAGAAGCCATCAATCGAGCCATAAAGATGGCCGGGGCAACCAACTGTCCAACTTACGTGGTTCACCTTAGCACCCAGCTGGGTCTGGAGAGAATCAAGCAGGCCCAGTCCCTGGGCCAGAGAATCTGGACCGAGTCCTGTCCCCAGTACCTGTTGCTGTCAGATGAAGAGATGGCCAAGTACGGTCCGCTGGCCAAGATAGGGCCGCCCCTGCGGCCGGCAGACGGCCCCGACCAGGACGCCCTGTGGCGAGGCCTGGAACAGGGCCACATTTCGATAACCGCCAGCGACCACGCGCCCTATCCCCAGGAGTTGAAGCAGGTGGGATGGGACAACATTTTTGTGGACCCTAATGGCGCCTCAGTGCCCTTCGGTTCGCCGGGTATAGAGACCCTGGTGCCCCTGATGTACAGCGAAGGGGTGGTCCAGCGTGGTTTGCCCATCTGGTGGCTGGCGCGGGTAATGTCGGAGAACCCGGCCCGCATTTTCGGGCTCTACCCACGCAAGGGCGTGATCCAGGTGGGATCAGATGCCGACCTGCTGATTCTGAACCCCGGCGGAGACCGGATAATAACTTCCAGGGACCATCACAGCAACGCCGGCTACTCCCTCTTCGAAGGCTGGCAGGTGCAGGGCCGCCCCCACATGACCCTTCTGCGGGGGCAGGTGCTGCTCAATCAGGGTAAGCTGGAACGGCTGCCCGGGTACGGCGGCTTCCTGGAGAGCAGCTCGCCCCGTTCTCCCCTGGGCGGGCCGGTGCGATAGGGCAATTACAGCCGACTGGAATGGAATTATCCGCGAAGGGGAACGAAGAAACACACAGAGTCAGGACTGAACATTCCCCCCGCATGCAGTACGCCCCCCGACGAAATGTCCGGGGGCGATTTGATTGGCCGGTTAAGGGGTTGGCTGCTTACTGCGTCCAGGTCATGGTGTTAATCAGTATGCGGCGGCCGCCGGGCATGTTGACGAACTCCAGGTCCTTGTTGACGCCCCAGACGGAGACAATTTCCATCATGGGAAGCTGCAGCAGGTTGCTGCTGAAGAGCTCATAGGCTTCGGTCATCAGCTCCCGCCGGTCATCACCGGTGGAGGCAAGAGCCCGCTGGCCCAGAGCATGCCACTCGGCGTTGCAATTCTTGGAGCGGTTGGAAGCGCAGCTCATATAGAAGTTGATCTGGCGACCGAAGTCGAAGTATTCGCCACCCGGGGCAAAGAAGACCAATCCCGGGGATGCGCCGGTACGCGGCGGATCGTTGGCCGGTACGGCCGCGGCTGCATCTTCGCTGCTGGCGCCGGCGTCAATCTGGGCGTCGTAGGTGACGGCCGGTCCGGTAAGGTGACGGTCGCGCCACACGCTTCCCTCAACCACCTGGGCCTCGACGTTTATTCCGACGTCGTTCCAGAAAGTGATGAGGGACTCGGTTATCTCCACGTCCTTGGCGTAACGGCCGGCACGGGTCCAGAACTCGATCTTGTTGTTGGGATCATAGTTGGCCTGGGCCAGGAGCTCCCGAGCCCGATCCGGATCGTACTCGTAGATGGGATGCCAGTTCTCTTCGTTCACGCCCAAAGTGCCGGGGATGCCGTTGGGGCCGCTGGAGCAGCGAGACTCGGGACCAAAGAAGGCCAGGGCCAGCTCCTCGCAGTTGATGGCGTGGGTGAGGGCCTGCCGCACTTCGAGCTTCCGAAGTTCGGGATGCCAGATGGTATCCACGTTGATGGTGTAAACCTCACCGGAGACCACCTTTACCGTTTTGCCGTGTTCGCTGTTGTTGATGGGCTCGGCCTGATCAATGGACACCGCCCAGGACAGGTCCGCCTCGCCGGTTTGAATCATGGCGGAGCGCACGGTTTCCTCTTCCCGCCAGATGTAGGTGGCGTCAGTGATGGAAGGCGCCTGGGTGATGAAGTTGATCGGCTTGGGTTCCACGTAGTCGGGGTTGGCGGTCAGGGAAATGGACTCGCCCCTGACATATTCCTCCCAGACATAGGGACCCCATCCAATCACCTGCCCGGAAGCGTCCCTCTCTTCCTGGGAGACGTTCTGGTGGTAACCGGGGGCTACAAAGATGTGAAACTGTCCGAAGCGAGGAAGCACCGGACATCCGGCCGCGCTGGTGCAGACAAAGTCCACGGTCATGTCGTCAACAATATCGGCGTGGGCTTCCCGCACCTGAGAATAGGGCTGGTATTCCACGTTGCCGCCCAGCTGGTTGATGGTATAGGCGGCTGCCTCGGCATTCCACGGCTCGCCGTTGTGGAAAGAGACGCCCTCGCGCAGGGAAAGTCGCCAGGTATTGGGCTCAATCTGCTCAAAACCGGTGAACCCGGCGGTGGCGGTATCGGTAAAGTCGGGCCCGAAGAAGGAGATGGGCTGGGCAATATTGTGGATTATCTGGTTGGGGTACAGGGTGGTGCTAATCCAGGGGTCTGGAATTGAAGGTTCCTCATTAATGACTATCACCACGTCGTCCCGGGCCGCCTCAACCATGGCCTCGGTGGGCCTGGGAGTGGGCTGCACGGTGGGTACCGGCGTATTGGTAGGAACGGCGGCCGCCTCCATGCTCTCGGTCGGGCTGCCGGAGTCCGTGCCGGATGAACTGTCCGTCATGGAACCGGAATCCATGCTCTCTGACGGGGTTGCGGGTTCGGACATGGCCGCAGACTCGGAGGGTGCGGCAACTGGGGCCGCCGTCGGTGCGGCGGCAGGCTCGGATGACCCTCCGCACGCCACAATGAAAACGGTTGTTAATGCAATTATCACCAGCGACCAGCGCCCGGGGCGCCATTGGCCGCAAATTCTTCCAATCACTGAGTATATTCCTCCATTAGTTATAGGTTTTGATGGTTTCCGTAAAGACCCTAAAGATAATCCGCAAATACGATAATGTTAAGAGCCTATTAAGTCAATGAGTTTTCGTAATTCGTTAAAATCTTCATAATTACGAATGACCTAGATAGTTTCCATGTGGTGTAATAAAAATACCGCCCTGTTGGGCTTTTTAGCGCCTAATCGGAGTCATTGTCGGCAGACTGAAGAAAAACGACATAATGGACAAACTATCTATTCACCTTAGGGGGGCATTCGTGAGGCAAGAGAAGGTTACCTAGTGAGCCGAGGAATCCAATTCAGTCCGGAATGCCGAAGTCCGGATGACTGGAAACGTATGCGGCAAGCGGGGCGCGATAACGCTTTGGGAAACGGCAAGAGAGGACCGGGAACAAAAGACCAGGAACGGAATCTGCGGCCCCTGGCCTGGTGGCAGGAGGCATCGAGCCACCAACGGGCTCAAGCGTGCCGGCACACCGAATGGACCTCAATCCCGAGAAGGTAACGGGAAGAACGTACCAGGTTCAAAGAGAACTCGCCAGGTAGGCCCAAGCGGGAGTCAGTTGGGCCCACGCTGCTCCAGTTGCAGGAGGCGAGCCTTCACCGCCAGGCCCCCGGCGCCATATCCGTGCAGGTCTCCGCTGCTGCCTATCACCCGGTGGCATGGAATAACCAGGGCCAGCGGATTGCGGGCCATGGCTTGACCTGCAGCCCTGGCCGCATTGGGGCGACCGGCCTCGGCAGCCAGCCAGGCGTAGCTGCGGGTTTCCCCCGCGGGGATGCGCCGGCATGCCTCCCACGCGGCGCCAAAAAACGGAGGGGCCTGGGAAAGGTCCAGTGCGATGTCGTTGAGAGCGCCGGTATCGCCCAGGAAATACCTGTCCAGGCATTCCCTGGCCTCGGCAAATGCTGAGTCATCCTGCTCGGTACCACGCAGGTCTTCAGCCAGGTCTTCCAGGATTTCTTCCGGGGTGGGCTTCATGCTCAACCGGCATAATCCCTTGTTGCTGCCTACCATTCCGATCCACCCGTGGGGGCCAGGATAGATGACGTACCTGGATTCAATCATGCTGGAGCTCCTCCTGCCGCGTTTTGCGGCCTCTTTCTCAGCAAATGGAACAGGAGCGGCATCCTGACTTCCGTCCAGGCCCTTCTCAGCCGCTCTTCCTCAGCTTCCCCAAACTCCTTGCGACCATACTCCTGGCGGACGTAGGCGCCTACAATCACGGACAGTTGCTCCCGGTAGTCCGGCAACTCACCGTAAAGCCTTTCCAGGTATTGGTACGGTGTCTGATCGCCCGTGGGACCGAAGGAATTCAGCTTGCCCAGAAAGGCCAGTCGCCGGAAAGTCAGACCGGGATCGGGAGATACTGACAGGTACCGGCGCCAGAAAGCCCAGACAAGGCCGGCCAGAAGCGCCGCTGCCAGGACTACCCCCACTGCCCAGGGGAGAATCTCCCTCAACAATCTAATGGCCAGGGCATCCTGCTCTGGTGTAGCGGGAGCATCGGGCACAAATTCTTCTTCGCAGTCCTCTTCATCTTCGAATTCGCAGAGGGGAATTTCCGACGCCACCGAAGGCAGGTCCTGCAGGTTGGGAACTTCCTCAGCCCTCGGTTCCATCGCAACGGGTATGGCGGCGCCCGGGGTTGGCTCAAAGCTGATCCATCCGTAGCGTGGGAAGAACACTTCCACCCATCCGTGGCTGTGGCTGTCGGTCACTATGAAAATGTCGTGTTCGGGCACCTGGTTGCCCACCGTGTAACCCGTGACCATCCGCGTTGGAATTCCCTGAGTTCGCAACAGCACAGTCATGGCCGAAGCAAAGTACTCGCTGTAACCGGTCTTCTGCTCAAACAGGAAGTAGTCCACGCCGTCGGCGTCATAGGGCGGGGGTTCTATGGAAAGGGAATAGGGCAGGGTTTTCAAATAAGCTTCAATCGCCTTGGCCTTGTCGTAAGGCGTTTCCGCGTCTACGGTCAATTCTTTCCCCAGATCCCGCACTCGCTGGGGCAACTCCGCCGGCAAAGCGGTGTATTTTGCCAATGCCCAGGTGGGATAGTCCAGCCCCGCGAGGCGCAAGTCATCGGCGGTTGCCAGGGACACCGAGGAAGTTACCTCGTAGGTCTCGCCCTGCTTGAATTCCTTGCCCGCGGTTCTCAGGGAGAGGGTATCGGGCTGCTCCGGCAGCAACTCGGCCAGCACAACCTCCCGGACTTCATTCCCTTCCCGAATAACATCCACCAACTGGAAGTCGCCAGGCACAGCCTGGGCCAACTGGGTTCGGCTGGCAGTGGGGCCAGACGACCTGATGGTCTGGTCCAAGCCGATGGCGGCAATTTCTACCTTGGGATAAGTCCTCCCGAGTTGCAACGGTCCGCCCAGGTCAACGCTGTAAGTCGGGGAGTCGTAGGTCTCCACCCGTACGTCTTTGTTGGCGGATATTACCTGGCCTCCGGCGAACAGGTTGCGGGTCCCATAGTTAGGTGTCAGGGAGTGCGTAACCTCGAACCGTTTCTCGTATGGCTGTCTCACCGAATGAGTGGGGGTCCAGTCCGTAGGTTGAAATTCCGTATCTTCGGAAATCCAGCCCTTGGGGGTGTAGGTACCGTAGCTGCGGGCTTTCCAGTACATGGACACCGGGGAGTCCACTCTCAGCACGGGCGTGGTTGTGGGGTTAATGGTCCCCTGGAAGGCCATCACATCTCCCCAGATGCGGTAAGGCAGGGGCTTGCGGGCCGGGAGGCCGGCGAACAGCCGGTTGAAGTCCTCCTCAAAGCGCACCAGGGGTGACCTCATGTATTCATAAACGTCGTGGGTCGGGCCCCAGAAGCGGCCGGTGGGCAGCAACACAAAGGCGACCAGCAGGACAAAAAAGGCAACTATTACGCTGTCGGAAACGGACAGGATACCCAGATGGCTGTCCGTCTGAAACCCGCGACTCCGCCAGCCCTGGAGCCGACGCACTGCCTGAACCCGGGCCACCAGCAGCAGGGCCGTCAGCAGGTAAATGCCCAGGTAAATGCTGCCCTCCTGGGGCAGGTAGGTGAGGTTTGAAAGGATTCCCGCGCCGCCCAGGACAAAGACCCCCCAGAAATTGCCCAGCCGGAAGAATACCCAGGCAGCAAAGAAACCGGCCAGCCAGGTAAGACACAGCAGGCCGAATGCAAAGGGCTCCCGGTCAATATTTATGCTTCCCGTTTGAGCCGCCACCAGCCAGAGGTTTAATCTCTCGAACAACTCTCCGGCGTTGGCCAGTTCCATGCCCTCGGCCTGAAAGGTAACCATCTGCCACACGACAACCCAGAAGCCAATGGCCAGCCCCAGGGGCACCAGGACAACTCCCCATACGGGCAGGCGGGAAAGCAAGAGCCCCACCAGCATGGCGAGCAGGATCAGGGTTACCAGGTTGGGGGTCGGCACCCAGTCCGCCTCCTCCACAGACCAGACGACAACTATGAGGTTCAGGGCCAATAGAAGGACCGAGGCCCAGCCATCAGGGGGGCGGGTGTAATTAAGCAGGGCAAGCAGACGTCTGAACACCGCCTCAAGGCTGATGCCCCGAGCGCCCGCGGATGGCCGTTGACTTACCCCGATCACCGCGCTTCCTCCGAGGCTGTTTCACCCGCCGCACCCTGAAAGGTGAATACCGGCCTGGTGGAATCCGGCGAAGAGTCCGTTGAACTTACTATCGCAGGGTCTCCGGAGGGCCCAGCGCCGTCCTCGTCGCCCCTGGTTATCATTTCAAACGCCTGACTATTTGGGGCCAGGGGGTAGTAACGGGAGGCCAGAGGAAACCGCAGCGCTTCGTTAAGTGACTGCCCTCTTCTTACCCGATAAACCGGTATTTCATTGGAATGAAGGAAGTCCAGGGGGGACTGCACTTCAGCGGGCGCGCCGAAGTCGGTGGGGTCCACGTACACCACCGCCACATTCACGCCGTCCCGGCGCAGGCTGGCCAGAGCCGGAATCCACTCAGTTCTGCGGGAAGGGGTAATCACCGTCAAGGCGTTGAACCGGCTCAGGTGAGGCTGCAGGTCATAAATGAACCGTTCCAGGGTAACATTGCCCCGAGCCCTCACTCCGGCCAGGGCTTCCATGAGGTTGCCGAGGTGACCATCACCTGAACCGGGCCGCAGCATCCAGGTCTGGTCACCGTTGGTGGCCACTCCGACAGGCATGGTCAGCTCATTCAGGCGGGTTATCAGGGATGCCGCAGCCGCCACCGACACCTCCTCGGTGTTGTCTACCGGGTCCTCGCCGACATGGGAACTGCGCTGCATATCCAGAACCACCCACGCCTCGGCGGAAAGGCCCATGTCGAATTCCTTGACCATGAGGTTATTCATGCGGGCGGTGTATGGCCAGTGGATCTGCCTGTAGCTGTCTCCGTAAACATACTCCCGGACGCCGGAGGACTCGGGAGTAATGTGGTCGGAACGCCTGGCAACCCGGCGGTCGCTGGGCATAAAGGCGAAACGGGGGTCCAGGTCGGGAAGGGGTTCGGAGGCAGGAAACACGACGTATGGCTGAGGCTCAAGGAAGCGGCGGCTCAATCTGAACAGGCCAAAGGGGTCCTGGCTGGTAACTTCAACCCGTCCCGTTTCGAACAGCCCACGCCGGGCCAGGTAGGCCTGGATGCGCCAACTCCGGGCCTGGTCCCGTACCATGGCAATGCCCCGCCCGGTGGTGTACCCCGGGATATCGGAAAGCTCCCTGACCTCCAGCCACGACTTGGGAAAACGAAAGCGATTGGTCACCTGGATCTGGCCTTCCAGGTAGCCGCCAACCTGCCCCCGGTGGGACAGCCTGCTGAGCCGCACCTCCAGGCCCCTCAGATTTATCCAGGCCCAGAAGAGACCGAAAACCAGAACCAGGGATATCACATAAAGGAACCGGAAAAAGAAGGGAAAGCCGGTGCCCAAGGTATAAAAGGCAACTACCGCCAAAAGTATGAGGATTCCAATAGTCCGCTTGCTCACTGTCCGGTCCCTGGAATTAGATTGACGGGCTTGATTGGGCCCCTGGCAACCTGCAGCGCAACGCAGGATGCCGGTCATTAAGTGTCGAGCCGCCGGTTACGTTATTCCTGGTCCGAGAATCCGAGTCCGAGAATCCGGGTCGGCCGCCGGAAGAGCCGGCTACCCCTCATACCTGGCCGCCGGAGCCTGCCCGCAAAAGGCGGCGCCGATACCCACGGGAGGGCGCCTGGCCGCCAACTCAAGCCACAAGAGATCAATACCATATCTGGGCTATACCTGGGCCATTCCCGGCACCGCCACCTGGTTGAGCAGGTCACTGACCAGTTCATCGCTGCGAATGCCCCTCATGCGCGCCGACGGGGAAAGCACCAGTCGGTGGGAAAGCACCGCCGGGGCCAGCATCTTAACGTCATCGGGTATAACGTAGTCCCGGTCGTTGACCAGGGCCATGGCGCGGGCCACCCGGAAAAGACCCAGCGTGGCTCGGGGCGAAGCGCCCAGCGCAACGTCCCGGTGGTTCCTGGTGGACTCGGTAAGCGTAACAATGTACTGGCGCACCAGGCGATCAACGTAAACCGTCTTGGCAGCTTCCTGCAGGGCGATAACCTCCTCCGGGGTAGCCACCGCCTCCAGGGAATCAATGGGGTGGTTCTGTTCCTGGCGTTCGATTATGAACATCTCCTCGGTAAAGTCGGGATAGCCCAGGCTCAGACGCATGAGAAAGCGGTCCAGTTCAGCTTCGGGCAGGGGGAAAGTGCCTTCGTATTCGATGGGATTCTGGGTAGCGACCACCATAAAGGGAGGGGCCAGAATGTGAGAAACGCCATCCACTGTAACCTGGAGCTCTTCCATAGCTTCCAGGAGAGCGGCCTGGGTCTTGGGCGTGGCCCGGTTGATCTCGTCCGCCAGCACCACCTGGGACATTATCGGCCCGGGCCGGAAGTTGAAGTCCCCGCTCTGCTGGTTATAAACGGATATGCCCGTAACGTCGCTGGGCAGCAGGTCGGGGGTGAACTGAATGCGCTGGAATGAACAGCCCACGGAAATGGCCAGGGCCTTGGACAGGGTGGTCTTTCCAACCCCCGGCACGTCTTCCACCAGTATGTGCCCCTGGGCAATCAGTGTGGCAAGGGCCTGCTGGATTGCCGATGTCTTGCCCACTATCACCTTGCCCACGTTTTCAACTATGCGATGGCCCACCTCGGCCATGGAAACAGTTTCCTGCAAACCGACCTCCGTCTAGACCTGATCTGAATGGCTCCGTAATAGCGATCCCAGGAAAAGTCTAAAGAGTTTAACACAAGGTCAATTGCAACACATCCCCGAATTGCCCCGTAGAAAAATCCGGCTGATAACGATCAAAAAAGTGGGCAGAAAGTGGCTGGAAGGCGGACGACGAGTCTTTAGACAGTGGTACAAACTGGCTATCACTCCGGGACGGCCGTTCGGCCTCGCTTGGTCAAGGTTAAAACCGACGGGCGGGACCGTTAACTATTGACCGATAACTCTTGATAGTAAGGTCCGGCTTGAGAGAAAGTGAGGGATAGGTCGGAGGCAAACACGGGGACTGTCAG
>VXOH01000181.1:0-4675 GCA_009840135.1 Chloroflexota bacterium
CCCCCCCCTTTTTTTTAACCCCCCCCCCCCCCCCCCCCCCCACCCCCCCGCGCGCGGGGGGGCGTGTTTTTTCTAATCTGCCCCTGGGGGGGGCCCCCGCCGGGGCCCCCCTACGCTTCATGAACAATCCTAATTGCCACTCCTACTACGCAAGGTGTCCTTGATGCGCTTTTCACTTTGACCTCCGCCTAGGGCAGGTCCTGCCAGTTATCCGCCGCCATCAGTTCGGCCCAGCGGCGATAAAACTGCCGGTGGTTGTTTTCGCTGAGACGGAAATCACTGGCCCAACCGCCAAGCTCGGGCCGGTATTGCTCGTGGCCAAGGCCCATCTGCATATTCAGGTCGAAGCGGCGGGAAACGGCGCCCCTGGAAGTATGGGTGCATTCCTGCCAGTTGTCCATGTCGTCCTGCTCAAAGGTGCCGGAAGGGCCGAAACCCCGGAGGCCATTCACCCTCAACGCCTCTTTAACCGGAGGTGGCGCTGCCTTGTCCACGAAAATCCAGGCCCAGATTTCTATCTCACCGGGGCCCTTGGGGTGCCAGACCCGCAGGGAGTGGGAAGTGGACCTGATGATGGACAGGTTGGGAAAGACGGTGGCGACGATGGGGCTGACCTGTTCCGCCCTCGGGCCCAGGCGGGCCACAGTTTCGGGACGGGTCTCCTGCTCATAAGCAATTAGAGTGGGGTCGGGAGCCTCGGCTATGTCGCCGCCCCCCAGGCAAATTACGCAGTGACCCTGCCCAGGCGATACCAGGGTTCCGCCGGTGCTGGTGCGAAGCCTGAAATCCCCGGCGAACCCGGCCCTGATGGCGGACAGGTGGCTCCAGGAAACATGATAGGCGTCTCCGCCAAAGTTCTCGGCCGGCAGCTTCCAGTTGCAGGGAACCACCCACTTGTGGACGCCGCCAACAACTTCCGTGCCGCCCTCCCGCCGGTCGAAGAAGCTGTCCAGGTACCAGGCCATCTCGCCCAGGTATTCTTGCAGGGACGGGGCGTCCGGATCAAAAGTCGCGAATATCAGGCCTTTGTAGCTGCCCAGTTGGGCAACCGGGACCAGGTTCCACTGGTCCAGGTCCAGCTCACCAAAGTAGGCGTCCTGCAGATTAGGGACGGCCACCAGCTTGCCGTTATTGGCGTAAGTCCAGCCGTGGTAGGCGCAGGTGATGGTGGCTGCATTGCCCAAGTCGGCGCGGCACAGGCGGTTGCCCCGGTGCCGGCAGATATTCAGGAAGGCGTTGACGGAGCCGCCGCTGTCCCGGATTACAAGCACCGGGTCTTCCCCCATGTAGGTCGTAAAGTAGTCGCCAGGGTTGGGAATCTGGCTGTCGTGGCACAGAAACAGCCAGCAGCGGGCGAAGATTCGTTCCAGTTCCTGCTGGTAAATGTCCGGCTCTATAAAAATGCGGCGGCTGACCAGCCCGCGCTCCGAGTCAACCAGTCCCTGCACTTCGGCAACCATAAGCTACCTCTCTCTTCTTTTCTTATCCACGAATTGGCACGAATGCTCACTAATTTTGCCTGCCTGAAGGCAGGGAATTCATTGGCGCCCGTTCACACTCTTTCGCAGCCAGACTCTGGACGCTACGTGGCGGTGTAGCCGCCGTCTATGACCAACTCGCTGCCCGTGACGAATGAGGACTCGTCGGAGGCCAGGTACAGGACTCCAAAGGCGATATCTTCGGGTTGTCCCACACGACCCAGGGGTATTCGTGACTCGCTTTGCCGAAGAACTTCCGGGTCGGACTGGCGTTCGGCGGTCATGGGGGTGGCTACGGAGCCGGGATGGACGGAGTTGGCCCGTATCCCGTCGGCGGCATACTGAATGGCGGTGGTCTTGGTGAGGAGCCGGATGGCGCCCTTGGAGGCGTTGTAGGCTGCGGTCACCGTGTCCTGGCCTACCAACCCGGAAATCGAGGAAATGTTGATGATGGAACCGCCGCCGGCCCGCTTCATCTCCGGTATGGCGGCCAGGGTGCCCAGGAATGAGCCTTTGGCGTTGACCTCCATTATCCGGTCCCACTCTTCTCCGCTGGAGTCTTCCAGCTTGCCCCAGTTGACTATGCCGGCGTTGTTGATCAGGGTATCCAGCTTGCCATAACGGTCCACTGCTTCCTTGACCGCTGCGGCCCAGTCTTCTTCCCGGGTAACGTCCAGGTGAACGTAGGTAGCCTCGTAGCCCAGTTCGCGAATCTCCGCCTCCACCTGCTGGCCCAGGTCATCGAGAATGTCGCCAAAGACGACGCTGGCCCCTTCCTCGGCGAACATACGGGCCTCGCAGGCGCCCTGTCCACGGGCGCCGCCACTGATTAGGGCAACTTTACCTTCCAGTCGCATGACTCTTCTCCAGAGAAAATTGCAGGGTTCCCTCGCATCCTGCGGGAGATGGTTGGAGTGAGGGCCTGCAGGGGCCGTTCGCCAACGGCCCCTGCACTGGCCGCCAATCCCTTCCTGGCTCGTCTCCATCGGGAGGAAGGGAGCATTTGTTTATCGCCTAAACGGGCAGCAACGGCTCTCCCATTCCCTCGCGAAGTTCGACCTCAAAGGCGTTCAGGAAGAAGGCAGTCTGGGCGTAACTGCCAATGAGCATGGTCAACTCTACCAGGTGTTGGGGGCCAAACTGGTCCAATGCCGCCTGGAAGGTTGCCTGGCTGACCTGGTGAGTGGTGTAAAACTCGTTCACGTAATTGATCACAGCCCGCTCGTCGTCCGCAATATCCGGCAGTTCCTGTCGTTCCCGCAGCGCCTCAACCAGGGCGTCGCCGACGCCTTCGCTCCGCGCCGCACCGACGTGGTCGTTCCAAATGAAGGGACAGTCCATGGCCCGGGCGGTCGTGATGATGGCCAGTTCCAGAATCCGGCGGGGGAAGGTGGTTTCGTAGCGCAGGTAGCCGGTCAGGCCGGCCCGGCGGAGGGCCATTTCCGGGCTGTTCAGGGTGATTCTGCCGGGGCCTACCGTGATGGGGCCGTCGGCGGTGAGTTCGTCATAGGCGGCCTGGAATTCCTCGGGGACCATGTCTCTGGTTACGTTAGGGAGTCTTGCCATTTGTGTCCTCCTGCGATTGGCGTGGCCGATCGGGATTTGATGTGGGCCAGTATAACGGCTTTTCAGCGGTTGCTAAACCCTTCGTTTTGGCCCTCCAATGCCGATATTCTGCTTTGCAAGGGCGCCGGAATGCCGGACATTGGTTGCGGTCAAATTGTGCCGGAACTCGGAGCGGCGGTGCGACCAGTTAGTAGTATCAGGCCCTTCGCAGCTGCGGCGTGAAGACAACCAGGGCAAAGGTCATTACGATGCCAGCCGTGCCAATGATGGTTGCCGCCAGGGGCGCGCCCCAGACCCCTGCCAGGGCGCCGGCTCCCGCACCGCCGAAGGCGTAGGCGTAGATTGCCAGCACCCGCAGTCCCAGCACCCTGCCCCGGTATTCCGCCTGGGTGGTACGGAGCATGGCCGTAAGCATCATCACCTGGGTGGAGGAAAATGCCATGCCCGTTACCAGCAGGGTGGCCAGCGACAGATAAAGGGAGGACGAGAGGGCAAAAACCAGCATGCTCCCGTGCCAGATGACCACCGACAGGATCATCAACTTGCCGATGTGCCGGAGGTTGCGGAAGGAAGCCCAGGCAATGGACCCAGCCAGCGCCCCTATACCGAAGGAAGCGGTCAGCAGGCCCAGGCCATCGGGGCCGGTCTGCAGGACATTGCCGGCGAAAATTGCCAGCAACGCCGTATGGAAGGGCCAACCGGTGAGGTTGATGATTACGGCGATGGCCAGGGTGGCCCAGAGAATCTGCTGTCCCCGGA
Organism: Chloroflexota bacterium; assembly: GCA_009840135.1. Classification (GTDB taxonomy): domain Bacteria; phylum Chloroflexota; class Dehalococcoidia; order Lucifugimonadales; family UBA3495; genus Bin22. The sequence goes on from VXOH01000181.1 coordinate 3,804, forward strand.
CGTAGCGCAGACCCTCGGCTACCGTGCGAAGAACTGAGCCGGTGTGCCTGGCCGCAGATACCCGCACGGGGCGTACCCAGAAGGCGCAAATGGAACTGGAAAAATAGAGCAGCGCCACGGCGGTGTAGCCGCCCTCCGGTCCCCAGGCCTTGTAGAGAATGCCGCCAACGAAGGGCCCGATGATGGTGGAGAGATTCTGGGCCATGCTGCTGAGGGCCGCCCCGTTGCTTATCTTGTCCTCGGGCAGGGTGTCGCCAATCAGCGCCTGGGCCGACGGCATCTGAAAGATTCTGACCAGGCCGGCGCCCAGGGTAATGGCGAAGAGGTGCCAGACTTCCAGCATGCCGGAGAGCATCAGCGCGAGAATGGATATGCCGAGGACGGTCATCACCAGTTCGATGCCGGCTAGGAGGCGGTGGCGCGGCAGGCGGTCCGCTATGGCTCCGGAGAAAAGGGCGAGAAAGTTCAGGCCCATGCGGGCGGAGGCGATCAGGCCCACGAGGAACGGGTCGCCGGTGACCTCCAGGACGTACCAGGCCAGAACCAGGGCCTCCATCTGGTTACCGGTCTGAAACATCCAGACGGAAGACCACACCAGTGCAAAGTTTCGCTGGGCCAGAATGGCGACGGGATAGGCGGCCTGCCGAAGTGTATGGTTTATTCTCATGCAGTGGGCGGCGTCACGTTATTTTGAACCGGGACTTGCGGAAGACGGCCCCCAGGTAAGGCCGGGGAATACGGCGGAATCGTTCAATAGAGAAGGGGGGGGGGGGGGGGAGGGGGGTGGCGCGGGGGGGGATTAAAAAAATAATAAACACGGACGTAAATATAAAATAGGGGATAAAAGTAATACAATAGAAATAAGGAGTGGT
>VXOH01000181.1:4685-21134 GCA_009840135.1 Chloroflexota bacterium
AGGGTAGGGCGCCTCGTCCGGCCTTCTCTTAAACTCCTGATAAGCGCTGGGCGAAAATTAACCTGTGGCAATCAGCCTAGACGTTTCTCAGCTTGGGGTCAAGCTTGTCGCGCAGCCAGTCGCCCAGCAGGTTCATGGAAAGAACCGTCAGGAGAATGGCCACACCCGGGAAGAAGGATACCCACCAGGCGTTGATGACCAGCGCTCTTCCGTCGGCAACCATCAATCCCCAGGCGGGGTTGGGCGGCGGAATTCCCGCGCCAAGGAAGCTTAGCGAGGCTTCCAGAATGATGACCACACCCACCTCCAGCGTAGCGAGGACGATGATGGTATTCACCACGTTGGGCAGCAGGTGCCTGACAATTATCCTGGGCGTGGATGCGCCGGCCACCTGGGCCCGGGAAATGAAATCCTGGGCTCGCAGGCTTAACACCTCGCCCCTGACCAGCCGGGCATAACGGGTCCACAGGGTCAGGGCAACAACAATGATCACGGTAAAATAGCTGGGTCCTAACGCCGCCGCCAATATCAGCGCCAACAGGATTGACGGTATGGATATCTTGATATCCACCAGGCGCATGATTATGTGGTCCCAGAGTCCGCCCCAGTAGCCAGCGACCAGACCCAGGGTAGTGCCTACAATTCCACCGCATACTATGGAAATGGCGGCTATGGTAAGGGAAATCCTCGCCCCGTAGATTATGCGGCTCAACATATCCCGGCCCAGCTTGTCGGTGCCCAGGGGATTGTTCCAGCTGCCTCCTTCGACCCACACCGGAGGCTTCAGGCGTTCCAGCACATTGCCCTTGGTGGGTTCATGGGGAGCGACCTGTTCGGCAAATGCTGCCGGAATAAGGAGCACGAAAAACAGGATAAAGATGGTGAGCAAGGGAAACTGGCGCGCCCACCTGATTCCTCGAAGGACCCGACTGGTTGATGCCGGCCCTGACCCGGGTATTGCGTCGGCTACGTTTGCCATTTTGGTGCCCTCAGAACCGGATTTCGGACCAGGTTAGTTGGTGTATCTAATACGAGGATCAAGATAGGCATAGAGGATGTCCACCATCAGATTGCTGGCAATGTATATCACGCCGAAGAAGAGAACTACGCTCTGGACCACCTGGAAATCCCTGGCGCGCAGGGCGTCAATGGCCAGGAGGCCCACACCGGGCCAGGCAAAAACGGTCTCAATCACCACCGAACCGGTGAGAAAGCCCCCGAGGATGAAGCCGAAGTAGGTAAGGGGGGCTATGGCGGCATTGCGCAGGCAATGCTTCCAGATTACTTTCCAGTTGGGTATTCCCTTAATGCGGGCGAGCTTGACGTATTCGCTGTCCAGCACTTCCAGCATGGAGGAGCGGGTGAGGCGCATTACCGCGGCCACCTGGAACCAGCCCAGGGCGAAAGCCGGCAGGATGAGGCTGCTCAACCCTTGCCGTCCGGCGGCCGGCAGCCACTCAAGGGTAACGGCGAAAATCCAGATGAGTACGATACCTACCCAGAAGGAAGGCGCCGCCTGTCCCAACAGGGCTACGACCTTCCCGGCATAGTCAATGCCCGTATCCTTTTTGACGGCCACAAGAACCCCCAGGGGCAGGGCAAGCATCGCCGCCACCACCAGGGCCAGGGCAGACAATTCCAGGGTTGCCGGCAGGCGGGCCAGGATCAGGTCGCGGGTTGACCGACCGGGCCACTTGATTGAGGTGCCGAAGTCGCCGCGCAGGACGTTGCCCACGTAAACGAGATACTGAATGTGGAGAGGCTCGTCCAGCCCCCACCGTTCGGTCATGATCTCGAAGTCCTGGACTGTGGCGTCTTCCGGCAGGAGCACGTCCATGGGGTTGCCGGAAATGCGCGCCAGGGAAAAAACAATGATGCTCATGGCGAAGAGCGCCAATAAAGCATGAAAGAGGCGGACTATGATGTAACGCTGCACTTCTTAACCTCCCTGACTCGCCAGGACAGATCCATGGGTGACAGATCTATTGGTGAATTGCAGCCTCGCAGGGGCCGAAAAATGGGGATGCGCCTCAAACCGTAGATTCTTCGCAGAATGAGGCGCACTCAATCCTTACCAGGGCTCTTTCGGGTTCTCAGGTTAACCTTACTGGGGTACGGTCTCTATGTACTCCAGGTGGGTGTAGAAGCCGCTGATGAAACCTGGGAAGACGTAACTCTCAATGTACTTGGGATTTATGGCGATGTCAGGAGCTATGTCGAACATGGGCAGCGCGCAGAAATTGTCATAACAGAAATCGCCCATTTCGCGCATGACTCTCGTGCGTTCGGTGGGACTAACCGTTACGTTCAACTCCTCGATCTTCGTATCCAGGTAAGGATCAACAAAGGTGCGCACTGACCCGCAGGTGCAGAACAGGGTCTCCAGGTGATAGACGGTGTAGCTGTAGCCGGCTGAACCGGACAGCGTATTGTGAATGTCCCAGGCCCGGCGCAGGGAGCGAATCTTGCTGCCTTCAATGTTGGCCAGGGTCGGCTTCAAGCCGATGGCTTCAAAGTCGAGGGCCATGGCCTGGCCGATGTCAAGAATTTCGGGCAGGGCAGGATTGGAGTCCAGCGCCAGGGTAAACTCGAACCCGTCGGGGTAACCGGCCGCGGCCAGCAGCTGCTTTGCCGCCTCCGGGTCATAGCCGTACATTTCATCCCAGCGTGCATCCCACTCGGGATTGATCAGCCCCGGCCACACCACTTCGTCCAACTGGGTGAACTTCACATAAGAAGGTATCTGGACCTTGGCCCCGGGCAGCAGCGCCTGAACTATGGCCTCCCGGTTGACCGCCTTGGCCATGGCCTGCCGGACTTCCTTCTTGAGCATGGGGTTGTCCGGGTCAATGACGTCGGGCTTGGTGTGGAAATTGCCCCAGAAGGTCCAGTGGTGCTGGATTCCGGGGAAGACGCCGTCAACAAACTCGAACCCGCGGGATGTGACTTCGTCGCGGATGGCGCGCTCAATAACCGCGAGATGCACCTGCTCGGTCAGCAGGGACGCAAGCCTGGTCTGGGTTTCTGCAATGGCGCGAAACTCCAACTGGTGGTACTCAGGCACCACCCGCCAGTGTTCATCGGCAGCGTCGTAAAGGACGTGGGAGCCCTCAACCCGCTCGACGTAGGACATGGGACCGGTGCCCACGATCTTTTCGCCCATGCCTTCGTCGCCTACCGCGTCCCAGCGCGCCTTGCTTTCCATGGGCAGGTTGCGGCGCTTACCCAGGTTAAAGAGAGCTTCGGGCAGCACGATTCCCAGGTGAATTATCACCTCGTGGTCGTTAACAATTTCGACCACCTCTTCGGCGCGGGCCATGGTGGTGGCTTCGTCGTCTCCCCGGCTGGTGCCCATAATTTTCCGCCAGGTGCTGGCGCCACTGGGAGCCGCGGTGGGCTGCACCAGCAGCCACATGGAGTGCCTCACGTCCTCGGCGGTAAACTCTCCGTAGCCATCCTGCCAGGGAATATCTTCCCGGAGCTTGAAAGTCCAGTCTTTGCCATTGTCCGCGATGGACCATTCGGTAGCCAGTTCGGCGGTATAGCCGCCGGTTTCGTTGTCAACGCCAACCAGGTACTCAAGGACCGGCCACTTATCCAGGAATCCGCCGATATTCACCTTGTAAGAATAGTTGGAGTCCCAGGACTGGCCGCCAACGGCAACAGCTACCTTTTCCAGTCGTTCGGAAACGGCCTTGGCTTCCACCACCTGGACCGGAATGGGGGTGGGGATAACTACCCTTTCAACCACCGTCTCTGAAGTGACCTCCTTCAGCACCTGCTTTTCGACAGTCACCTCTACGGGAACTTCCCGCACCACTTCCCGCTCGATTTCTACGGGAACTTCCTTAACAACTTCCTTTGAAACCTCTACCTCAACGGGTATCTCCCTGACTACCTCAACGTCAACAATCTCCGGAGCGGCAGAACCGCAACCCACAATCAGGGCGAGAATCAACACCAGGGAAAAAGTCAGCAGGAATCTGCTTTTACCAATCAGTCCGTTGACCACAAGGCACCTCCCAGGGAATGGGCAGAAAAAACGATTGTTCGGAAAGAGGCTATTACTCCGAGCGTTTGCCAGGGCAGACAAGCAATGGCAAAAGATGCTGGAAATTGCCCCTTCGCCAGTTGGGCAGAGTATAGGTAGTCCCAATAGCGATTGTCAAACCTGCGTATGGCTTTCGGAGCGGAAATGAAAACGCCCGGGGCAGCCGAAAATGCAGCCGTCGAGACCGAACAAAACACGCCCGGGACCCTGAGGAAGGGCCCGGGCGTCGGAGTATCGGGTTGAACCAAAATTCACGGGGTCGAGCGGAGCCGCCCCGCTAGAGGTCTTCTTCCGGTGTAACCTGCAGAGTAATGTTGTAACCGTCGGGGTAGGTGGTGGTGTGGCCCTTGCCAGTAAGGTCTTCGATGAGGCGCACGTCGCCGGGGTTAAAAGTATGGGAAGTGCCGTCGCTCAGCCCAATGATTGTCCGGCCCACGATGCCAACCTGCCAGCGGCGGCGGGGGGCCGGATGGAAGTCGGAAAAATGGCCGGGTTCCCTTTGGGATACGCTGAAGTTCATCCGCGCGCCATCCAGGCGAATTCCCTTGATGGCATCTTCGGAGAGTTCTTCTATGTGAGTCTCGCCGTCATCGCCCGTGAACATCCTGTAAACGCCCATGTGTGGCCTCCTTAACTAATCAACAATCAGCATTTGCGTGGCAAGATTTACCGGGACAGCCCTGCCTGCACTGACCAGTAGGGTTACCGGAGCGCTGCCCACCGGCGCCCGCCGCCTAGAAGGCTCACGCCAGGGGAGCAAGACTACCAGCGGAAGCGAGCAGCCAGCGAAGTGTAGCACAGGGGCCTTACTGGGCAAACCGGTTGTGGTAAAAGGTACGGAACAAAGCCGAGAGCTTGTCCGTCGTAGCTGCATCGATGCTGGGCAGGTCTGAACAGGCGGCGGACTCCTCAACCTCCGCCACGGATTTGAACCCGGGCGCCACCGTGGAAATGTCCGGATTGTCCAGGCAGAAACGCAGGGCCGCCTGGGAAAGGGTGGAATACCGGTCCAGCAGGAGAGGGGCCAGGCTCATGGCCCGCTGGTGGTCCCGCGCCACATCGGAGTCCGGCGCTGAGTCCCGGTCCAGGCGGTCGGTCAGAGAGCCGGCAGCGTGGGCCCGGATGCCGATCACCCCCACATCGCCGGCGCGGGCCAGGGGAAGCGATTGCCCTGGTCTATGTCGTCAAATCCCTCAGGCGGCGCATCCACAGCAGATCTGTTGAGAAGGTTGTAGAGAATCTGGGCGGTATCGAAAGTCCCGCTATCCAGAATAGTTCTGATTGCCTGCCGGTCGCCGTCCCATGCGGTTATTCCGATAAACCGCGCCTTGCCATCCCTGACCACCCGCTGCATCGCCTCACCCAGGGCCAGGCATTCCTCCGCGTCCAGGAGCAGCGCATAGCGGGGAGGCGGGCCGACGGCAGCCATGTAGGAGCCACGCTCCGAGCCTACCTGGTGATGGACCTGCAGCAGGTCAACGTGATCGGTTCCCAGCCTTTTGAGGCTGGCATTGACCGAGTCCTGCACCGCCGCCGCCATGGCTGATTCACTTGAGCGGTCGTTTTCGCTTTGAAGGCGGACCTTGGTAGCAATTACAGCCTGGTGGCGACGTCCTTTCAGCCCCTGGCCCAGGTTCTCCTCAGACTTGCCGCCCCCGTACATGGGAGAAGTGTCGAATAAGTTAATCCCCAGCTCCAGGGCCCTTCTGACGGCTTGCACGCACTCTTCATCGGTGGTACGTCCCCAAACGTGCCCAATTCCGGCCCCGCCGAAACCCACTTCAGATACCAGGAGTTCGGTGCGCCCCAGTCTTCGGTACTTCAAACCGCCTCCTTGCGAGGGACTAGTTCGGAAATCCCTCAGCTTAATCTCCGGTGGGCCAATATCTGGCAGGCCAATATCCGGCAGGCCAATATCCGGGTTCTGTGGGACAAATGAAAGCGCTTGCCCTGCAGCAAGCGCTGAGTGAACCATTTCGCCGGAGGAAATGGGACTACATATCCAGGTCCGACGCCGATGAGCGCATAGACTTCAGGTAGTCCACGCTGGACGTCTGAAGCAGGGTCCCGACGTTTCCATGGAAATATTGGACCCCCATTCCCAGGAACTTGGGAACCAGGTTGTCAGGGCAGCTTACGCCGGCGATGCGGCCGGCGCCGCGAATAATCTTGACTCCCTTTTCCATCTGGGCCTGAACCTCAGGATGAGTCTGCTGCCCCGGATAGCCCATGGACTGGGACAGGTCGCCGGAACCGATGAAATAAACGTCCACCCCGGGAACCGTAACCAGTTCCTCGAGATTGTCTATAGCTTCCACCTCTTCGAGCATCAGGCATACCAGGGTGTTGCGGTTGGCTTCCTGGACATAGTCCGAAGTGGAGCCTGAGAACCCATAACCCGCCGGACGGCTGCGGCTGAAGATTCCCCGATGACCGTCGGGATAGTACTTTACGGCGTCCACGGCGGCCCTGGCCTCGTCGGCGGTATTAACGTGAGGAACCTGGACTCCCCAGGCGCCCCGGTCGAGGAAGGGAGCAATGATTTCCGGCTTGTTGCCCACCGGGCGGACTATGGGCGCTATGCCGCTCAACTCGGCGGCGCGAACCATGTCCTCCGAATTGTCAACCGTAATGGACCCGTGTTCATTGTCGATGAGGACCCAGTCAAAACCCAGGCAACCCAGCATTTCCACGACCGGCGGCGAGGGAAAGGTAATCATTACGCCGAATACCGCCTTTCCGGCCTCCAGCTTTTGCTTGAGGGTATTCTCCTGCATATCAACTCCTCCCTGCTGCCTGTCCGGCGGTTCCCGTCGCATCCTCGTCATTGAAGGTAAGCCTGCCCGACAGCCTGGTTGAAGGCAGGCGGTACATGCTGACTATGAACCTTCGGGACACCGCGCCGCCCACTATCCCGCCAATAGTTCCGAAAAAGCCGGCGGTGGCGCCGGCCAGCGCGGCCAGGTACTTGGACGTCATTGCCTGGCCGTCAACGCTATCCATCTGGACTATCGCGAAGGCGATCCCCAGGATTGTGCCGGTGAACAGGGCAATGGGAGCGCCAATTATCAGGCCGCGGTACTTGTCCCAGAAACTTCGGTTACTGGGCCACATTACCGATTCGGTGAGAATTACTATGAAAGCACCCGACAGGAGGCCAATGATGGCCCAGCCCACGGCCTCGCCCGTAAGGACCGTCGGCATGTGACGGGGGTTAGGTTCTATGTACAGGATGGATAGCCCGAGGTATGCCGCAACTGGCACTCCGGCGATGCAAACTGCCAGAATTGCCAGCGCAACGAAACTGGAAACTAAGCGACTTCCTTTCAATTTTTCCCCAACTAATTTGCCCACAATTTGCGGGCGCTTGAAATGGATTCCAGGCCTTGGAAATTACACGGATCCTATTTGGATGACCGCGCTACTATCAATGATATTATGAATAATTCTCAGGGTCAAATATCTTGCCATCCGATGAAGTTGTAAGAAAGCGCCAGGGTTAAAGCCTCATATTGCGAATTTCTGCAAGGAAACCAAGCAAAAATGAACCTGAGGGATAATGCCGCTTAAACCTGAATTTGAGGCGCTATTGACATACCTTGGGTAAGTATATATATTCCTGTGAATTATGGCGCAGCCTGAAGGTAGGCGTCGTATGTGTTGTGCTTTGCTTAGTCTGGCACTCTTGATTTGTACTCTTAGACGCAGGAGGTGAATTGCCTATCGTTTGTTCGAAGAGGACTAGTCCCCAGCCAGTGCTTATGCTGGAATCAGGACTAAGATGAATCTAAGAGATCTGGAGGATTAACGAAATGCCCAACCATTGGTTTGTGAAACCTAAGGCACTAGTATTTGTACCGATTTTGGCCATCCTGGCCCTGGCTGCAGTAGCCTGCGGCGCAGCGGCTACGGCTACTCCGGTACCCACTCCCGTGCCTACCGAAGCTCCGGCTCCGGAACCGGCCCCTGCGCCTGAGACTATGGCCGAGCCCACGACGGCGATGGCCGAGTCAATGGACAAGCCGGATGACGGGATGATGGCCGGCCCCAAAGTTGCGCCAGTCTTTTCGGAATATTGGACTCCTGACACCGACTACTACGGCGATCCGACGTACGGCGGCACGCTCCGAATCAACTATGAAGACCCGTTGGAGCACGCCAATACCTGGGGCGCTTCCACCGGCGCGGCTACCCGTTTGCGGGGCGCCACGCACAACCGCATCGTCTCCGACAGCCCTTACGACAATACCCAGATCATCCCCGACCTGGCCCAGGGCTGGACCATTGACGATGACGTGGCCGGCGCCACTTTCTATTTCCACGACAACATCACCTGGCACAACGGTGAGCCCTTCGTCTGCGAAGATGCCCGGTTCACCTTTGAGACCTGGATAACCGGCGTGGGCCTTTCGGCCAGTTCCAATGCAGCTAACTTCAGCTTCCTGGACATGGACAATTCCAGTTGCATTGACGACCATACCCTGTACTTGAAGTACGAGGGTCCCACGGCGCCGGCGATGCTGGCTCTGACTCGCTCCAACGCCCTCATGTTCAACAAGAACTGGTTCCTGGAAAATGGCGAAGATGCTATGTTCCAGGATCTTTCCATGGGTACTGGCCCCTACATGTGGCAGGAAGGCCAGAGTGTGGGCATTGACGAGCAGAACTTTGACAAGAACCCCAACTACTTCAAGGGCGGCGGAAATGGCGCCCTGCCGTACGTGGACAAACTGGTCCTCTTCGGCATCCTGGACGAGACTACCCAGCAGGCAACCATGCTGGCCCACCAGACTGATTGGCACTGGGTCCGTAACTGGGGCCAGTACCGCGAGTACGTTGACCACGAGAAGATTAAGACCGTGGTCCGGGCTACCCGCGGCCATTTCGAAATCTGGGTGAACGCCCGTAACGCTCCCTGGGACAACGTTCGCGTTCGCCAGGCCGTGTTCATGGGCATGGACCGGAATGCCGGCATCCAGGTGCTGCAGGACGGCCACGGCGCCCAGGGCTTCATTATGGTTCCCGGTGGTGCTTGGGCCCTGACCGAAGAGCAGGGTTGCGCGGTTCCCGGCTGGTGCCAGGCTGCCGACATGGAAGCCCAGCGCGCGGAAGCCATCCAGATTCTTAACGAAGAGAACTTCGACTTCGACAAGACCTACCTGTTCACCGTTGAGAGCGATGCCCAGGTAGTGGCCCGCGCCACCTTCGTGCAGGAGCAGCTGCGTCTGCTCGGCATCAAGACCGACTTCGACCAGGTGGAAACCGTTGCCTACCGGGAACAGGAAGCCAAGGGTACTTGGGGTGACTTCCTCCCCGGCAACGCCACGATGCCCACCGACGACCCCGCCCTGGGTATGGGGTATTACTTCCGGTGCGACTCCGTCTCCAATCTGTGGACTCCTGGCATCGCATGTGACGCCGAAATGGAATCGCTGCTGGACCAGGCCCTGAGCGAGGGCGACCATGCCAAGCGGAAGGAAATCTCCGCCCAGATTCAGTTGAAGGCCATGAAGGAATACTGGAAGTACCCCTTGTACTGGGAGCAGGAAGCCGTAGCTTTCTGGCCTGAGGTCCGAGGTTACTTCCACCACCCGCAGCCTTCCGGCTCGCACACCCAGTACGAGCAGATGTGGATCAACCCGGCATTCGAGAACGACACCGGGAATAGCGGTCAGACCACCGGCGTGCCCGGAGGAGCCTAGACTGCGGCTCGTAGGTTGATTCAATAACACCAGGCAGGCCACCCACGGCAACGTGGGTGGCCTGTATTACATATTGAAAGCAAAAGCGCTTCCAAAAGAAATTAGATTAAATGTTTAAAATAAGGTAAAATTTGAAGATTCCCGATAATAAATTTGAAAATTCCCCCCAATATAAGAACTATTTCTCTATTATTGGCGTATAATCTGACATCGGAAGCCTTGGATTTGAACAGGACGGTCGTTACCCATTTCCGGCATTTAACCGGGGAGGTGTAATCATTGAGGAATTATCTGATCAAGCGGTTGATACTGTTTGTTCCCACCGCCTTCATAGTATCTATCGTCATTTTCGGCGGGCTCCACATCATTCCCGGAGACTATGCCACGGTCCTTTTCCTGGGCAACGTAGAGGACGTTGTCCAGGCTACCCCGGAGGATATTGAAGAGGTGCGGGAGAAGCTGGGCCTTAAGGGCTCACTTCCCGAGCAATATGCCCGGTGGTTTATAGACTTCTTCAAGGGCGACTTTGGCATTTCCTGGACCAACCGAAAGCCGGTGCTGGAGCGAATGGCGCCCCGGATAGCCTTGAGCGTTGAGTTGGGAGCCCTGGCCATCGCCCTTGCCTGTATCCTGGGCACAGTGGGCGGAGTCATCTCCGCGGTGCGTCAGGATACCTGGATAGACTATGTTCTGCGGAGCTGCAGCATGACCCTCCAGGCGATGCCCAGCTTCTGGCTGGCCCTGATGGTAATTATGGGGCTGGTTATCGCGTTCGGCTGGAAACCATCAATTGAATATCGCCATCTATGGGTTGACCCGATGCGCAACCTCTCGGTGCTCCTGCTTCCCGCCTTCCTGGTGGGGTTGCGTAGTTCGGCGGAAATTCTTCGAATGACCCGTTCCTCGGTCCTGGAGGTGCTGAGAGAGGACTACGTGCGCACCGCGGAGGCCAAGGGTCTTTACCGCCCCCAGGTCCTGGGGCGGCATGTCTTGCGCAATGCACTGCTTCCGGTGACCACCCTGGCCGGATTTGAGATTGTGTTCGCCATGAGTGGCTCGGTAATTATCGAGTCGGTGTTCAACTTGCACGGTCTGGGAAAGCTATTCATCCAGGCAGTGGGTTCGAGGGACTACCCGGTGGTCCAGGCCATCGTTATGTTCGTGGCCATGGTGGTGCTGGTCGCCAACCTGGTGGTGGACCTGCTCTATGCCTGGCTGGACCCCAGAATCCGCTATACCTAGAAGTGTGTTGCGTTGCCCGAAGAGGCTCGGCCTGGCAGCCGGGCCTCCTTCCGGCAATAGTCCCAAGGCTGTCCTGATATTCAGTCCTTCCTAATTGCCGAATTCGGCATTTTCGCGAAGAGGAAATGAAATGGTTACTCCAAATGAGACTACCAACGCCGACACGATAAGACAGAATTTGATTGCCGCGGAGCCGCCCCGGCGGCCCGGCATGGTTAAGTACACACTCTATTATTTCAGGCATAAGCTGCTTGGCACGGTGGGCCTGGTCATTTGCACGATAATGATTCTTATGGCCATTTTCGCCGATGTGATTGCCCCCTATACCTACCAGGAGCAGAACTACTCGGCGGTGTTGGCCGCCCCCAGTACTGATTTCTTATTCGGCACCGACAATTTTGGGCGCGACATTTTCTCCCGGGTGGTGCATGGCGCCAGGATTTCCATGCTGGTGGGCTTTTTGGCGGTGATCGTGGGGACGGGAGTTGGCGCCATTGTCGGCCTGATTTCCGGGTTTTTCATGGGAAAGCTGGACGCGGTCGTGCAGCGGGTTGTGGACGCGTGGATGTCGTTCCCGGACCTGATCCTGGCCTTGACCATTGTGGCCGTGTTCGGAAACACCGTGCCCAATGTGATCCTCGCCATAGCCGCAACAATTTTGCCTCGCGGCGTGCGCGTTATCCGCTCATCTACCATAGCGATTCGGGAAATGGATTACACTATGGCGGCCCGTTCCATCGGCGCCTCCGACCTGAGGACCATGTTCCGGCATATTATGCCCAACACGGTGGCTCCCTTCCTGATAATCATGTCCTCCATGTTTGGCACTGCCATTCTTACCGAGGCAGGATTGAGCTACCTGGGTTTGGGCATCTCTGAGCCCACGCCCTCCTGGGGCAGGATGCTCACCGGTCAGGCTGCCCAGTACGCTCCGTCGGCGCCCTGGATTCTTGCCTTCCCCGGGTTCTTTATTACGGTTACGGTAATGGGCTTTGCCTTCTTCGGAGACGCCCTTCGGGACCTGTTTGATCCCAGGCTGCGGGGCCGCTAGCGTATTGGGTTGTGCGGCTCCATCAAGCTACTCGGAAGCGATGCTCTCCCCCACTAGTTTGGGGGAGAGCGCTTTTTGATACCTTGTGTCATAAGGTCAGTCGGCGCTCTTGCCTTTATAACAGGCGCCAGCCTTCCACAATAATTGGCCCGCCATTGAAACTGACCCACTTTGGAGGAACAGGTGCGCAGTATTGATATCCATGCTCACGTAACACCCCAGTCTTATATCAGCGCAATGAAGGAAAACCGAGTCTGGCATAGCCTTCAGCCGGAACCGCTGGATATGGAACCCCAATTGGAGTGGACACCGGACCAGCGAATCCAGGATATGAACTCCCTGGGTGTGGACGTGCAGGTTGCTTCCACGGGCGCTCAGTTCTACAACTACGGAAGAGATGCCGACGTAATCGCCGCCATGCACCGGGAGTGCAACGACGAAGTCCACCAAATGACCATTGACCATCCCGACCGGTTCAAGGGCCTGGCGCAGATTCCCATGCAGGATGTGGACAAGGCCATCGCCGAGCTGGACCGTTGCGTTAATCAGTTGGGCATGGTGGGCGCCATGATTGACGACAAGGTCAACGGCAAGACCTTCGACGAGCCCGAGTTTCTGCCACTATGGAAGGCGGCGGAACAGATGGGGGCGGTGTTCCTGATTCACCAGGGCGGCGGCACTCTGGTCGGTCCCCGTAGCGGCAACTACCACTTGCCCAACACCATCGGAAACCTGGTGGACCGGGCAGTGACTTTCGCTTCTTTCGTCATGGGTGGGGTAATGGATGCCTGCCCTGACCTGAAGATTTGCCTGGCCCACGGCGGAGGATATACCTGCTACGGCGTGGGTCGCATGGACCGAAGCTGGGACGTGGGAAGGCTACCGCAGATACCCCAGCCGCCCAGCGCGTATTTGAACCGCTTCTACTATGATTGCCTTACCCACAGCGAGTCGGCCCTGCGAATGCTCATAGACATGGCGGGCATTGACAGGGTGGTCTTTGGCACCGATTGGCCCTTTGACATGCAGATTGACTGGCCCGTTTCCTGGGTGCTGGGGCTTAAGAGTCTTACCCAGGACGAGAAGGAAGCCATTCTTTACAAGAACCTGGAGAAGCTGCTGGGCATAGAGGACCTTGCCTGAGGGGGTCGACAAGTCCCTTCCCCTTTGATGGAGGCGGCATCCGCCTCAGGCGGATTCAGTTCCCCACCGGGCGAGACGGGACTTATTCGGACCTTCCCCTGATTGACTCAGCGGCCCGGCTTCCTTGCCGCATTCTTGTACTAGAGAGCCCAGACCGAGCGCTCATTACCGGAGGACATCGTGCGCAGCATTGACATTCACGCTCATCTGACGCCCCAGTGTTTCATTCATGCGATGCGCGAGGGCCGCGAATGGCATGGGGTTAAACCCGGAGAAATGGGAATCAGCCCCCGCGACTCCTGGACGCCGGAGCAACGTATCGTGGACATGGATTCGCTGGGGGTGGATGTTCATGTCGTTTCCACCTTCAGTTTCTATTACTACTATGAACGCGACCCGCAGGTGATTGCCCCCATGCACCGTGAGTGCAATAACGAGGTTTACCAGATGACGGTGGACCACCCGGATCGCTTCAAGGGAATGGCCTTAATTCCCATGCAGGACGTTAAACGGGCCATTGAAGAGCTGGACCGTTGCGTAAACGGTATGGGATTTGTGGGCGCCATGATTGACGACCACGTCAATGGAAAGACCTATGACGACCCCGAATTCATGCCCCTGTGGAAGGCCGCCGAGGAAATGGGCGCCGTGTTGCTGGTTCACCAGGTCGGCGGCCGCACCCTGGTAAGGGACCGGAATCCCAGATACCACCTGCACAACACCATCGGAAACCTGGTGGACCGGGCGGTTACCTTTGCTTCCTTTGTGTTTGGCGGGGTTATGGACGCCTGCCCTGACCTGAGGGTATGCCTCTGCCACGGTGGCGGCTACACCTGCTTCGGCGCGGGACGGATGGACCGGGGCTGGCAGGTCCGGCCCGAAGCCAGAGTTAACATCACCAAGCCCCCCAGTTCCTACCTCGACAAGTTCTATTACGACTGCTTGACCCACAGCGAGCCGGCCCTCCGCATGCTGATAGACACCGTGGGGATAGACAAGGTAATTTTTGGCACCGACTGGCCCGCTGACATGCAGATTGACTGGCCCGTTTCTTGGGTTCTGGGACTGGAAAGCCTCACCATGGAAGAGAAGGAAGCAATACTGTACAAGAACCTGGAGAACCTGCTGGGAATCTGACCGACCGCCCTGGTCCGTCCCGAACCCCCTTTCGCCAAGAAAAGGAAAACAATGCGCAGCATAGACATTCATGCTCACTCCACACCCCAGTGTTTCCAGCGGGCGGTGCTGGCCGGAAACGATTGGCACGGCATGACCTCCGCCGATGGAGAGCTATTCAATCCACGCAACGCCTGGACGCCGGAACAGCGCATCGCGGACATGAACTCGCTGGGAGTTGATATCCAGGTGGTTTCCACCAGCCCCGGCTTTTACCAGTACGACAAGGACGTCGCGGTAACTACCGCCATAGCCCGGGATAGCAACGACGAAATCCGGCAAATGACGATGGACTACCCGGACAGGCTGGCGGGACTGGCGATCATTCCCATGCAGGACGCCGCCGCGGCGGTGGCGGAGCTTGACCGCGCCGTCAACCAACTGGGGTTAAAGGGCGCCATGATTGGCGACCAGGTCAACGGCAAGACCTTTGACGAGCCCGAATTCTTTCCCGTCTGGAAGGCGGCGGAACAGATGGGAGCCCTTATCTTCATCCACCAGGGCGGCCAGACCATCGGCGCAGAGCGGCAGCCCCGATACCATGTCCGCAATACTGTCGGCAATCCTTCCGACCGGGCCGTAACCTTTGCGGCCTTTACCTTCGGCGGGATAATGGACAAGTGCCCGGACCTGAAGGTAATCCTGGCCCACGGCGGCGGCTACGCCTGTTTCGGAATCGGCCGCATGGATCGAGGCTGGCAGGTACGCTCCGAGGCCCGGGTGAACATAAACCGGCCGCCCAGCGAATACCTGGGAAGGTTTTACTATGACTGCCTCACCCACAGCGAGCCGGCCCTGCGCATGTTGATCGACTACGTGGGTATAGAGCGGGTCGTGCTCGGAACAGACTGGCCGGCCGATTTGCGAATTGACTGGCCGGTGTCCTGGGTAATGGGGCTCGCTAGCCTTACCCTGGAGGAAAAGGAAGCCATTCTTTGGAAGAACCTGGAGAATATGCTGGGGCTGTAGCCGCCGACCGAAAATCAACCTGGGAGCAATCAATCCATGCGATCAATTGACATGCACGCCCATATCAGCCCCGAATCTTACATTCGGGCCGTTGAGGCCGGCGAGGACTGGTACGGAATCAGCGGCCTTTCCCACGAGTTTCACCGGATGGTTCCCCGTACCATGTGGTCTCCCGAGCAGAGGCTGACCGACATGGACTCCATTGGCGTGGATGTCCATGTCCTTTCCACCAATGCCGTCTTTTACTGCTACGACCGGGACCCGGTAACGGTTACCGCCATGGACCGGGAATGCAACGATTACGTTTCTCAACTCATCAAGGATCACCCCGACCGTTTCGCCGGCCTGGCCAACCTGCCCATGCAGGATGTTCCCGCCGCGGCCACCGAGCTGGAGCGCGCCATGACTCAGCTGGGGCTTAAGGGCGCGATGATTGATGACCACGTAAACGGCATACCTTACGACGATCCCAGGTTTTATCCCCTGTGGGAAGTGGCCGAGCAGACCGGCGCCTTTATCCTGATACACCAGGCCCTGGAAACCCTGGTCACCCCCCGGATCAACCGCTACCACCTGCCCAATACCATCGGGAACCTGGTGGACCGGGCCGTCACCTTTGCTTCCTTCGTGTTCGGCGGGGTAATGGACAAATACCCCGACCTGCGGATCTGCCTGTCCCACGGCGGCGGTTATACCTGCTTCGGGGCAGGGCGGATGGACCGGGGCTGGCAGGTGCGCTCCGAGGCTCGGGTAAACATAAGCCAGCCGCCCAGTTCCTACCTCAACCGCTTCTATTACGATTGCCTGACCCACAGTGAGCCGGCGCTGCGGATGTTGATAGATTCTGCGGGGGCTGACCGGGTGGTTTTCGGCACGGATTGGCCCTTCGATATGTGTACCGACTGGCCCGTTTCATGGGTTCTGGGGCTGGAGAGTCTCTCTCAAGAGGAAAAGGAGGCCATCCTGTACAAAAACCTCGAAAGTTTGCTGGGGATTTAGGGCCTGTCGTCAAATTGATGGCAGAGGCCTCCAATGGTACGTGTTCGTCGTTCCCGCCTTCGGAGACCTTTGCATAACTACCCGGCAGGGGCGACAATTAGGTGCAATGAAAGAGA
>VXOH01000091.1 GCA_009840135.1 Chloroflexota bacterium
AGTCACCCTTGACGTTCAGGATCTGGCGAAACTCGTGGACAACTTCGACCAGATCTTTTGATTGCTCCATAACCAGGTCTATGTCCTTGTAGGCCCCTGGCAGTTCGTCGAGAAAGGCCTCGGAGCGACGGACCTCGATGCCTTCCATATCCCGGTCGAAATCCTCCATGGTAAAGGCGCGACGGGCGCCGCCCCGACTGAGCCTGCGGCCGGCGCCGTGGGGCGCGGTATTGAAGGCGGACCCGTTGCCCTTGCCCCGCACAACGTAGCTTCTGGTGCCCATGGAACCGGGGATCAGTCCCAGCTGGCCTTCCCGCGCTTCTATTGCCCCCTTGCGTGAAACCAGGATATTCGTCCCGAAGTGGTTCTCCCACTTTGTGAAGTTGTGGTGGCACTCGATGCGTTCCTGCTCTTCGAAGTCGCCCAGGCGGTGGGCCAGGAGACGCAGGATGCGTTCGGTCATCTCTGCCCGGTTCAGCAGGGCAAACTCCTGGGCCCAGTACAGGTCGGTGAGGTAGTCGTTGAACTCCTCGGTGTTCTGCACCAGGTAGGCCAGGTCCCTGTCCGGAAGCTGCACGAACCACTTTTCCATCAGTTGACGGGCGATCTTGATGTGCCATTCCGCCAGCTTGTTTCCGATGCCCCGCGAGCCGGAGTGCAGGAAAGTCCACACCCGCCCTTCCTCGTCCAGGGTCAGTTCGATGAAGTGGTTGCCGGAACCCAGGGAACCCAGTTGGCGCCGCCAGTTCTTGTCGCGCTGGTTGTAGAAATCCAGGCGGCCCGTCTCCGCAGCCCTGGCCTCCAGTTGCTCGATGCGAGGCTTGGCCGTCTTCTTGACCGAGGCGTTATAGCGTCCGGCGGACAGGGGTATCTGGTGCTCGATGGCCTTGCGGATTTCCGAGAGGTTTTCAGGCAGGTCGGCGCGGGTAAAAGGAGTGCGCACGGCAATCATGCCGCAGCCGATGTCCACACCCACGGCGGCCGGAATTATGGCTCCCAAAGTGGGTATGCAGGAACCCACGGTAGCGCCGAGCCCGAAATGACAGTCGGGCATTACCGCAATGTGCTTGAAAATAAAGGGCAGGCCGGACAGATTGCTGATCTGCTTTCGGGCGCCCTCCTCTATCTGTTCTTGGGGGAGCCAGCTAAGGGTGTTCTCTCCAATCTTTGTGGGAGGCATGTCTCAATCACCTCCTTGCCTCCAGATTCGGGCACTTACGCTACCGCGATTCTTGCCCCGGCGGAGCCTGATTCGGCCCCCTGGGGCGTATTCCATCCGGGTCTCGCCAGAGTTGCAAAAGACCCTGGCCTGGATGGGGCATCTGTGGCTGGCTTCACTGGATAGCCCGCCATCAACCATCGGCCGGGGTCTGTTTTCAAATCTGCATCGGCTTCTGACGCGGTTGTGCCCTGGTTCATCCTCTTTTTGAAGTTTCATAAATTATACTCTCCAAAATTATAATTTGCCATAAGGAGTTCAGTTGTTGGCAGCTTTCCAATTAAAGCGGTTTCGTGTGTAAGGGCAGGGCAGACACGCAGGTCTGCCCCTACAATTAGAGCTTACGTACCATCCGGACTGGAACTCTGCTGTGCCAGGATCGCAAGTGGACTTGGCAAACTGGGTGGACTATTATTGGGCCTGTTACAGATGGCGTCGCCACGAAGCCTCGGAGGTGTGAAGTCCATGCCAGATAAGGGAGTCCTTGAAGGGGTGAGAGTCCTTACATTGGAACAAGTCCATGCCCTGCCCTGGGGCACCGGCTTCCTGGCGGACCTGGGCGCCGACGTGATTCGCGTTGAAAGTCCAGACCACCTGCAGGACCGCAAGGCTGGCCCCTTTCCCGAAGGAACGCCGGGCGTGGAATGGTGGAACGAGGCTGGCAACCTGGTCTATTACGGCACCCGCAACAAGCGCAGCCTGTGCATGGACGTTACCAATCCCCACGGCAAGGAAGTCTTTCTGAAACTGGTGGAGAAAACGGACATCGTTACCGACAACTTCCGCCCCGGCACCATGCAGCGGTTTGGCTTCGATCACGAGAGTCTTTCCGAAATCAACCCCCGCATCATTACTCTCAGCAGCACTGCCTACGGCTACACGGGCCCCTGGCGGCGGGCCGGCTCACGGGCACGCACGGTGGACGCGGCCTGCGGCCTGTCCTACCTGACCGGCTACGAGGGCGGCCCCTCCATGCGGGCCAGCAACAACTACATGGACCACTCGGTGGGCAACAACGTGGCCTATGCCCTGCTGCTGGCCCTGTACCAGCGCAGCAAGACGGGCAAGGGAATACGGGTTGACCTGACCATGCTGGA
This sequence comes from Chloroflexota bacterium, assembly GCA_009840135.1. Lineage (GTDB taxonomy): Bacteria > Chloroflexota > Dehalococcoidia > Lucifugimonadales > UBA3495 > Bin22. The sequence goes on from VXOH01000091.1 coordinate 2,317, forward strand.
AACCGGGGTTTCCGCCGTGGGGCCGGCCATCCTGGAGGCGCAGCGGGGCATCACCCGGGACCGGCTGGGCTGCGCTCACTGGTGGAAGGCGCCCCACAATGTTTATCCCGCCCGGGGCGATGACCGCTGGATTGTAATCGTAGTATCGTCCGACGCTGAATGGGCCTCGCTTAAGGAAGCCATGGGGCAACCGGAATGGGCCGAGGGGGACAAGTTCGGCACGGCCCTGGCCCGCTGGCACAACCGCCACGAGTTGGACGAACTTCTCAGTGAGTGGACCGCCCAGCATGACGACCTGGAATTGGCCCGTCGCCTGCAGGCCTTGGGCATCGCGGCCGGTTCCTGCACGACCGCCCGGGACCTGGTCGGCAATGCCCACTTGCAGGAACGCCGTTACCTGTGGGAGTTTTCGAACCCGCAGGCTCCCGAGGTGGGTTCGCGTATTTTCGCCGGACGTCCTTACAGGGACCCCGGCAACCCCATGACAATCAGCAAGGTTGCGGGGCTGGGACAGGACAACGAAGAAGTCTTGGCCAATCTGGCCGGACTTTCTTCTGAGGAAATAGGGGGCCTGGAATCGGAAGGGGTCATTTTCGGCGCCCCTCGTCCCGACGAGCCGCGGCCCTGACCTCCAGTCTTCTCTGAGCAAGTCCACGTTCACCGCGTCTCTGCGGTAAAGAAATCCTGGAGGAAGCCCATGCCTGGAATACTCTCGGAGTTGCGAGTCCTGGAATTGACCCACCGGCCTTCGGGCGCCTATTGCGCCAAGCTGCTGGCCGACCAGGGGGCGGATACCATCAAGGTGGAGCCGCCCGGCTGGGGCGATCAGGCCCGCCACGAACCTCCCTTTATTGACGAAGTTCCGCACCCGGACCGGGGCACTTCTTTCCTTGCTTTCAACACCAACAAGCGGGGCATTACGCTCGACCTTGAGCAGGCTGATGGCCGGGAGTTGTTCCAGAGCCTCGCCTCAACTGTGGACATTATTATTGAGAGTTACCCACCCGGTAAACCGGCGGAACTGGGACTGGGCTATGACCGGCTGTCCGAGGCCAACCCAGGCCTGATCCTGGTTTCCATAACATATTTCGGGCAGGATGGGCCCTATGCCAACTACCAGGGCGACGACCTGGTGGCCCAGGCCATGGGGGGCTATCTCTATGCCGTTACCGGGTCGGCCAGCCATCCGCCTATGGGCACGGCGCTGCAGCAAATGGAAATTACCGCCGCCAGGAACGGCGCGGTGGCGGTAATGGCGGCCCTGTTGCGGCGGGAGCAGTCGGGAGAAGGCACCCACATAGACGTTTCCACCATGGAGGCCGCCGTCAGCACCCCCTCCGGTCTGATACACCCATACACCTACACGGGCCGCAACCCCCATCGGGGCGGTAGCGATGGCAACGTTATGGACGGGATGCACCTGCCCACCCTGGACGGGGAAGTAACCCTGACCACCGCCGGGACCGGAGGACGTCCCATGCAGGCCTGGGCGGAATTTCTGGAGGAGCCTGGCCTGCTGGATCCCAAGTTCGGGTCCCGGGGCGGAAGGATGGAGTACTGGGAAGAGCTTTACGCCCTGGTGGCCCCCAAGCTGGCCCAGTGGACCAACCTGGATTTAATGCGGGAGACCATGGCCCGGGGACTGGTTATCGGGCTGGTGCAGACTCCGCAGCAGGTGGTGGAATCGCCCCATCTTGAGGAGCGAGGCTTTTTTGTTGAAATGGACCATGCCAGGGCCGGGACCTTGCGATACCCGGGCTCAGGCTTTTTTATTGACGGCGAGAATGCCATGGAATCGACCCGCCCCGCTCCCCGGCTGGGCGAGCACAACGTGGAAATCTTGTGCGGCGAGTTGGGCCTGACGGTGCGGGACCTGGGCTTGCTGCGAGCGGCCAGGGTAATTTGAGCCACTACTTCTCTGGACACCATAGGGAGGACTGAAATGGAAAAGATTCGCAAGAACTACCCGGACATCGCGCCATCCGGCGCCACGTTCAGTCGGGGCGTCCGAGCTGGCAATACGCTGTACATTGCCGGCTGTACTGCCCGGGGCACCGAAGCGCAGGGTCAGTCCATGATGGAGCAATTGCAGGTAACGCTGGACCGGATTGTCCGCATTGTGGCCGAAGAAGGCGGCAGCCCCTCGGACATTGTGAAGATTACCACCTTTGTCACCAGCATTCCCGATTGGCGAGCCGACCGGGAGCGGCAGGAAGCCCTGTTTGCCGAATTTTTCCAGGGCGATTATCCCGCAAACACGCTGGTGGAAATAACCGCGCTGGCCGAGGACGGGCTGGACGTGGAAATTGAGGCCATCGTGGAGCTGGGCTAAGCGACCTTTTGGTGCCTTTGCCGGAGCCTGGTTACGACCAGCAGCATGGACGGCAGCACCAGCAACGACGCCACACCGGCCATCAGCACCATGACCGCCGAAATTATCCCGTAGGTGGCGAACAGGGGCATGGGAGCGAATCCCATGACGGCGAACCCGATAACGCTGGAGGCCGCAGAACCGGTCAGCGCCATGCCGGTGCCGGCGCCGGCGATGCGCAGGGAGTTGAAGGGGTCAAAGTTCCGGGACAATTCCTGCCTGTACCGCTGGGTCATGTGGATGGAAAAGTCTATGCCCACACCGATGGACACGGCGGCGATGGTGGCCGTAACGAAATTCAGAGTGTATCCCGCCAGGTACATGAAGGCGTAGAGCCATGACACCACCAGTCCCACCGGGATGATGGTGACGAAGGCAAAACTGACCGAACGCATCCAAAAAGCCAGGAGCAGGAAGCAGGCCAGGGCCGCCACAGGCAGGGAAATAGTCAGCGCGCGGGTGGTGGCTACCAGGGTGGCCTCCCGCGTGAAGGGCGACCCGGTTATCCCCACTTCTGAGACCGACTCCAGTTCCAGCAGAGGGGCCAGGTCCCGGCCCAGCGACTTCCTTGCAGCAGCCAGGTTGGCCTGTTCCCCGGCGCCCAAAATTCCCAGGCTGATCGCGGTGGCGTATTCGTCTCCTTCCCGGGCGAAGATCTGCCGTACCTGCGCCGTGTTGTATGCGAGAGTGGTTTCGTCCAGGGGCACTCCGTTATCCACCATGAATTCGTAGGACGCCTTTAGTTGCTCCGAAGTATCGGGTACCCCGTCAACGTCCGCGTCCGTAATGGCTATTCCCGTAGAGTTTTCCACAGCGCGACGGGCCGCTTCTGTCGAAGTTACCCTGCCCAGCAACTGGAAGATGGTGCGGCTGTAGAGGAACACCTGTCCGTTCTGGTCCTTTCCCACGTTACTGTTGGAGCTGAGACGATCCAGCAGTTCCTCCAGGCCGGCGAGAGCCTCCGGGTCGGTGAAGTCTCCCCGCACGTATATTATCGCCGGCTCGCCCGAGAGAGATGGGGCAATGTACTCGTCCAGCTTATCCAGTCCGACTACAAACTCTGAGTCTGCGTCGAAGAAGTCCTTGGGGTCGAACCCCGGTTCCAGTTGAAAAGCGAGGTACGTCGTAAAAGCTGTTCCCAGGGCCACCAGGGGAATCACCAGCCACGGGGCGCGGGCCAGCGCCGAAACTACGCCGGCAATGGCGATGCGGGGCCGGGAAGATTCGATTCCGCTCTCTTCCCAAACCGTGGTGTTCTGGGCCAGATCCTCATCTGGCGGAGTCCTGCGCTCCTCCAGTCTCATAATGACCAGGGGGATGAGTATGCCCATGATGACGAAGTTGGACAGCACAGCAATTCCGGCGGCAATTCCGAACCCGATAATGGTCTCTATGCCGGAGGTTATGTTTGCGAGAAAGGCAATGCCGTCGGACAGTGACGCCAGGACCAGCGCGCCCAGCACCCCGGCCAGGCCGAAACGGAGGGCCTTGCGGGGACGCGCATGCCGCGCTTTTTCCTCGTTGTAGCGGTCCACAGCATGTATCAGGAAGTCGGCCCCCAGGGAAATCATGGCGATTGGCACAATCAGGTCCAGGGTAAGAGAGGAGTTCAGGCCGATCAGGTTGGAAATGCCCTTCAACCATACCAGCAGGATGAGCATTCCAATGAATCCCAGTCCCACGGCCTTGAATGAACGGAGAGTTATTCCCACTACTGCCAGCACCAGCACCACAGTGGCGGCTATGTAAGGCACCGCCGTAGCCCCCTGTTCCCGGGAGGTCAGGTTGACATCCAGTGCCAGGCCCCACATGCGGTAATGTTCCTCGTTTCCCCGCAGTGTGGTCAGCAATCTACGGTTGAGCCGTTCCTTTTCCAGAACCAGCGAGTCATTGGAAAGGCTGATGGTTTGTGGCCCTCCGCCCAGCCTGGCATTGTCGGCGGTCACGAAAATTGTGAGGGCTCTGGCCCTCCATTCCTGTCGCACTTGACCCTCAACATCCCGTGTCTCCTGGGAAGCATCCTTGGAGAAGCTCTCACGCAGGAAATCGCCGGTGGGCCCTTCCAGTACTCGGCCTATGGCAGCCTTCACCTGGGCATCGGTGGCGGTTTCCAGGGTTACCGAACTGGTTGGGTCCAGTCTCAGCACATCATTGACGGCGTCCGCCACCGTATAAATTCCCTCTATTGACTGCCCGGTATCCGCGTTGTAACCGTAGAAGAGATTATCCGCCATATCCGACTGCCGCAGGGCTTCCTGGTTCCGGTACAGCTCCCACAGGGTAGCCTGGCGCAAGACATCCCCTTCACGGTCTTCAACGATGAAGCTGGCGATGTGGAACTGGGCCGGGAACTGGGCGTTGACCTTGTCCCGGAGATCGAATACGGGCCCACCGGGTTCCTGTGAAGCCTGCTCGGTGGGACTGAGCAGGAAAATGGGAAATACGAGCAGGACCGTTATTGCAAGAATGCAAATTATGGTTCCGGTGGAATGGGCGACGAAAAAGGCGGCGGCGCGGTCCGCCAAATTGGTACGGGGCGCACTCAGCATGGGGGATAAAGAAGGGTGTAACGCTGGGAGTTGGTCAACAGCAAGGGAAAACCTCACAAGTCCTGAAATTCATTATAGACCCCGACTATTATCACAACAATCGGAATTGCCTTTCTACCTATTTGCCAATATTGTTCACTGTTAAGCTCAATACTTACGAAAAAAGTCAGGATTAGCCGTTAGAGGGCTATTTTAAGTAGAACAGCGCCCTCCTCTTGCGCCCAATACTGTCACCCGCCATAATCGCCCCAACTTGACCACATCTGAATGCTGTTTCGTGAAATATCCTAGACTGCCGGAGGTTGCCATGCTTGACAAGATTATCACCGGTGGGACTGTAGTCATCCCGGGAGGGACCGGTCTGTGGGATGTGGGAATTAAGGGAGAGAAGATTGTGGCGGTGGCCCTGCCGGGCTTCCTGCCGTCCGAAGGAGCAACTTTAATTGAAGCCGAAGGCAAGATAGTTGTGCCCGGGGGAATTGAGACCCACGCCCATGCCGCGGCCAACGTTCAGCCTGGGGCGCGACAGCTGGTTTCCGACACCCCTAACGCCGGCCCGTTGGACCACTCCCTGGGGGCGATATGGGGCGGCACCACCACGGTCATGGACTTTGCCCCCGTCCCCAACGAGGGCGACCTGCCGGCCGGAATCCACGACTTCATGTCGGTCTGGCAGGGTAACGCCTACACCGATTACTCTACCCACTGCATCTACTCCAGCGGCAGCACCCCCGACGCCATATCCCGCTACGGCGAACTGGTCAACGCCGGCTTTCCAAGCATCAAAGTCTTTACGACCGACATCCGTCCACCCGAGGGCCGGGTCCACAGTCTTACCCCCATCGGCAAGATTGATACGGGCCGCCTGGCGGACGTAATGACCCAGATTTCCCGTCACGGGGGAGTGCTGGCCGTACACGGCGAGGACGACGAGTTGGTGATGTACAACTACCTGCTGGCCCAGCAGCGGGACCAGTGGGACTGGTACCACGTTCACCACATTCACTCCAAGCTGGTGGAAGACCTGGCCTTCCAGCACGTAATTCGGCTGGCGGAGCGGACCGAAGCGGGCCTGTACTTTGTCCACGTTACCGCAAAGGATGGGCTGGATGCCATTTCCGAGGCCCGCGCCGATGGATTTCCCGTGTATGGAGAGGTGCTGACGCTGGCCCTGTCTTTCAATTGCGACAATTACCGGGAAGACGACGGAATGAAGTACCACACCTACCCTTCGCTGAAATACGAGGACGACCGGACGCACCTGTGGGATGGCCTGATGCGCCGCGACCTGTCCTTTACCGCCACGGACAGCAGCTTCACCACGTACCTGGACAAGATTGCCGGCCGCAACGTGGTGGACGTTCGGGGCGGCAACATCGGCATAGAGATTCGCATGGGGGTCAACTACACCGAGGCGGTGGTGCGCCGGGGCATGTCCCTGGAGCATTACGCCAACGTCACATCCACCAATGCGGCCAGGATGTTGGGCCTGTATCCCCGAAAAGGGGCCATTGCTGCCGGCAGTGACGCCGATATAACTATCATAGACCCATCGGTGAAGAAAACCTTAACCATGTCTGACCTGCACCTGCGGGACTACAGCCCCTGGGAGGGCTGGGAAATAGAGGGCTGGCCCACTACGGTGATGCTGCGGGGCAAGGTAATGGTGGACAACGGACAGCTGCTGGGCACTCCCAATGACGGTCAGCTTATATCCCGCAAGATTGACCAGTCGGTGCTGAATCGCCCCGCATTCTGATTCGTCCGGTTTTGGTGAAGGGCTGGCTATTGTCGGTTAAACCGTGTCCGCCATTGCCTCGGCATCGCGAATGTATTCAATGGTTTCCTGAACGTCGGCGATGATGTCGTCCGCCGGCTCCAGTATGCCGTCGTAGAAAGCGGCGCCGCGCAGGAAGGATTGGCGGTGGCCGTAGCTGACCCGTAGCGGCTCCAGGGAAGGGTCCTGCCTTCGCAGTTCCCGGATCATACGCATGGTCTGGCTGGATGTACGGGGTTCTTCACCCGTGCGGGCCAGAATCAGGGCGTCGGTGGCCCGCCTGGTGGCGCACCAGGCTTTATCGGCGGCATTGCGCAGTCGGTCCTGTTCCAGCATTTCAAGGGCATTCTGGTACATATCCCGGGCATCGACGAACAGAAAAGCTACTCGTTCAGTTTGCAGCATGAGGTCTCTCTGGGGAAGTTGGCACCTTAATACGCCAAGGGAGGGCAACAGTATAGCATTTCATTTGCGTCTCAATGTCTCAGTAGCTAGAATTACTCAGGGAATTTCATCCAATGCTTCTAGCCTCCGACATCAGCAAGTCCTACTCGGACAGGACTCTCTTCAATGGCTTGACTTTGAACGTGGCCGCCGGCGATCGCATCGCCCTGGTTGGCGCCAATGGTTCAGGCAAGACAACCCTCCTGGACATTCTGGCCGGCGACACAACGTCTGACACCGGTTCAATTGTCCGGCAGAGAAATCTTACTACCGGCTACCTGAGGCAGGAGATTGCATCTTTCGCCGGCAAGCCGCTGCTCCAGGAAGTGCTTGACGCCGGCGTGGAAGCCAACGCCCTTCAAGGGGAAATTGTGGAAACCCGGGAGCTCTTGTCTCAAGAAACTGAGCCCGCAATACAGGAAGAGCTCCTGCAGAGGCTGGCCCGCCTTGATGATTCACTGGAAGCCGCCGGCGGGGAAGACCGTGAGCATGAGGCCAAGTACATCCTGACGGGGCTGGGTTTCAAGCAATCGGATTTTCTGCGTTCCATGGATGAGTTCAGCGGGGGCTGGATAATGCGGGCTGGTTTGGCCAGGATACTGTTCAGGCAGCCGGACCTGCTGCTGTTGGACGAGCCGACCAATCACCTGGACCTGGAGGCAAACCTGTGGTTTGAGAAGTACCTGTCGGGCTTTCGGGGGGGTGTGCTGATCACCTCCCATGACCGGGCATTCCTCAACCAGATAGCAACCCGGGTGCTCGCTTTAGAGCCTGACGAAACGACTCTACACAAGGGCAACTACGACGATTATCTGCTGACCCGTGAGCGCACCCTGGAGATGAAGCGCACCATGGCCGCCAGGCAGGAACGGGAAATTCAGCGGCAGATGCGGTTTGTGGAGCGGTTTCGTTCCAAGGCGACCAAGGCGAGCCAGGTGCAAAGCCGGATAAAGCAGCTGGAAAAGATCCAGCCCATTGAGCTGCCCCGGGCCACCCCCAAAGTCCACTATACCTTTCCCGCCCCGCCCCGCAGCGGCGCGGAGGTCATTACCCTTGCCAACGTATCCAAGAAGTACGGCAACAACGTGGTTTACCGGGGGGTCAACCTGACGCTGTCCCGCGGGGACCGGGTGGCCCTGGTGGGACCCAACGGGGCCGGCAAATCAACCATGCTGAAAATACTGGCCGGGGTTCTTTCGTTTGACGACGGCGAGAGGAATCTTGGGCACAATGTGGCGCCCACCTACTATGCTCAGCACGTCCTTGAATCGCTTCATGCGGGCAACACCATAATTGATGAGTTGAAGCAGGCTGCGCCGTCGGAATCGGAGCAGAATCTGCGAAATACCCTGGGCGGGTTCCTTTTCAGCGGCGATGATGTCCTCAAGCCCATATCGGTGCTTTCCGGCGGAGAGAAGGCCAGGGTCGCGCTGGCCAAGCTGTTGCTGCAGCCCAGTAACCTGCTCCTGATGGATGAGCCTACCAACCACCTGGACATTACATCCAGGGAAATCTTGGCCGACGCCCTGGGCGACTATCATGGCACCCTCTGTCTCATCACCCATGACCGAACGCTTATCCGGCAGATTGCCAACAAGATCGTAGAAATAGTGGATGGACGGCCCACGGTTTTTCCGGGCGATTATGACGGCTACCTGGCCTGGAAGGAATCGAGAGAACGGGAACTACCGTCAATAATGAAGACCAATGGAGCGTCTTCCGTTTCCCGTGGCAAACAGGCAAGGTCGGGGCGAAGGTCGAGCCGTCCGGTAACGGAGGAAGAGCTGCAGCGGCGGGCGCTGGGCAGGGAAAAGCGACGGCTTGCCTTGCTCATTGAGAAGGTGACTGCTTCCCTGGTGGAAAAGGAAGAAGGGATTGAGGAGCTGGAGGCCATGTTCTCTGATCCTGACGGATTCCAGGACTCGGCCGACATTGCGGAAAAGGCGGAGCGCTATCGCGTCCTCAAGGAGGAAGAGCAGGCCTTCTGGCAGGAGTGGGAAGACCTGACGTTACAGGCCGAAGAGGTGGAAACTCAGCTGGTTGTGCTGGACGATGCCATGGTCGGCTCCTGACACGGGATGGCGGCCGCTGAGTCCAATACCATCGGGAAACGCAGGGAAAAGGGCAGGCAGACGGGTCTGCCCCTATGTTTTGGTGGAAAAGACGGGGTGAATGAGTCCGCCCCAGGAAAAAAGGAAGGTGCCAGTTATGGAGACGGTAGGATTTATCGGACTGGGGAACATGGGCGGCGGCATGTCGCTGAACATCCAGAAGGCGGGTTATCCCATGGTGGTCAGTGACCTCCGGGAGGAGGCGGCCCTGCCGCTGCTGGAAGGAGGGGCCCGCCTGGCCAACACTCCCGCCGAAGTAGCGGAATCCTGCGATGTCGTTTTCACGTCCCTGCCCGGCCCCAGGGAGGTTGAGGCCGTGGCCATGGGCAGCTCCGGCGTTCTGGAGGGAATCAGGCCCGGCGGAATTTACGTGGACCTGTCCTCCAGTCGTCCCACCCTTATCAGGGAAATCGAACCGGTTTTTCGCCGGAAGGGCGCTCACGTTCTTGATGCTCCCGTAAGCGGGGGCAAGACCGGCGCTTACAGCGGAAACCTGGCCGTTATGGTCGGCGGCGACCGGGAGATTTACGAGCGAATCAAGCCCCTGCTGGACGCCTTCGGAGACAAGGTGTTCTACGCCGGAGAAATAGGCGCCGGCTCCATCTGCAAGCTGGTACACAACATGATCGGCCACAGCGTCCGCCAGGCCATTGCCGAGGGCCTGACCCTGGGCGTCAAGGCAGGAGTTGAGCCGGAGGCGCTTTGGGAAGGAATGCGGCGCGGTTCGCTGGGAAGAATGCGCGTCCTGCACGAGGGCCTGGTCCGGACCATGTTCCGGGGCGAATTTGAGCCGGCCAGTTTCGCCCTTGAGCTTGCCCACAAGGACATTTCCCTGGCTACCGAACTGGCACGGGAATACAGCGTGCCGATGCCCTTTGCCACGCTGGCCGAGCAGGTGGCCATGGAGGCTATAAACCGGGGCTGGAAGGACCGGGATAGCAGTGTGACCGTACTGCTGCAGGAGGAACAGGCGGGAGTGGAAGTGCGCGCTCCCCATATAGATCCGGCCAGGTCGGCCAGGTTCATATCAACCCACCCCGAGGACGAATAGAATCATTGTTCCTTCAGCCGAGACTATGCCGCCCGGTTGCCAGAAGGCCGGTAATGAGAGAAGAGACTCGCTCTGGACCGCCCGCTGAGGCTGCCGGGCCCTGACCCTTTCCCAAGGAGACTTCTTGAGCCTGCTTTACCTCTGGGTTTCCCTGGCCAGCGCCGGGATAATGGGGTTTGTCACCGTCCTGGACAAGAGACTGACCTCATACAACATGCCCAATTTGCCCTCCCTTTATGCGGGGATGTCCGTCTGCCTGGTCGCCCACGGGACTTTAGGCCTGGCACTTGCCGGAATTCCCACCGACGCCTCCATGTCAGCTATAGCCTTCGCGGTGGCTTCGGGGCTTTGCTGGGGCGGCGCCCTGGCGATGATGTTCTGGGGCTACACCATGGAAGAAGCCTCGCGGTCTTCGGCCATCATCCACACATTTCCCGTTTTCGTGGCCTTCATGGGGGTCTTTCTACTGGGGGAGACCCTGTCAATCGGTCAGTGGGCCGGCATTATGGTCGTTGTAGGCGGGGCGTTCCTGGTTTCCATTTGGGGATCCCGGGGAGGAATCGCCCCGCGCCTTAACTGGGCTTTACCCATCTTGATCGGCGCCAGCATTTTTACCGCCCTGGCCATAGTGCTGGGGAAACAGGCCCTGGATGAGTTGCCGGTATTGCTGGTTTACTCTGTGCGCAACTACGGGATGGGGTTGGTCTTTCTCTGCCTCTGGAAGCCCGGCGCCTGGGGCGATTTCTTCATGGCGATGCGTGACAGGCAAACTCTCTTCCTGTTGTTCGGCGCGGAATTTACCCTGGCGCCCCTTGGTGTATGGCTGAATGTGCTCGCCATAAACCTGGGACCGGTGTCCCTGGTGGCCACCGCCACAGCTACGCGTCCCCTGTCGGTATTCCTTTTCAGCACCCTCTGCAGCACCCGCTGGGTGCCGATACTGGATGAACCCCTGCAGTGGCGAACCCTGTCAGTCAAGTTTCTTGCGGTAGGAATGGTGGTGTTGGGGATTGTAATGCTGACCCTGTTGTAAAGTTGAAACAATCTAACTGGAATTAGGGGCGCCCAGCTACCTTCAAGCATGGGAGACAGAGATTATCTTGCCTCGGTCCACGCCCGAGCCGACAGAACTTGCTTCATTAGCTACGAAGTTCTGGTGTCGAGGAAGGATACTCTTGCAAGACTGTCCTGTGAAGTAATATCGGCTTAAGTTAGCTGCTTTGTGTTGAAGAGTGAACTGAACATATTAATATTACATCTGCGGTAACGAGCGTCAATAGGGAGTATGAGCAATGTCAGTAGAAGTAGCTATGTGGCGAATTGATGAAGGAGTATCGCCCATTTCCTTCACGGGTATGGACAGTGAAGCACGCCTTCAAGAGATAATCGCCAACGATATTTCCATAGTTGATCCTACCCTGATGGTCATCGGCCGAGAAGTCACGACTCCCTATGGTGGAAGGATTGATATTCTGGCAATTGACGGAGACGGCCGCCTATCCGTGATTGAATTAAAACGTAACCTTACTCCCCGAGAGATAGTAGCTCAAGCCCTGGATTACGGCTCTTGGGTACGGTGCATGACCATCGATGAGATTGCGGAGACCTTTATTCGTTACCAAGAACGTTTCCACCAAGACAGTTCACCCACAGGTATTGATGAAGCATTGAGGGAGAGATTCAGCAACGTACCAGATGAACTGAACACGGCTCATCGGCTGGTGGTAGTAGCCGCGGACTTAGACCCTTCCACCGAGCGTATAGTTACTTACCTTCAAGAGGAGTACGGGGTTGAAATAAACGTCGTGTTCTTCCGCGCCTTTACGGACGGGGAACGGCAGTACCTTACGCGGGCTTGGCTTAAAGAACCGGAAGAAGTTTCAGGAGAAATGCTGAGCAAGACTTACCGAAGTGTCAGGAACGGGGAATGGAACGGGGAATATTACGTTTCCTTCGGGGAGAGGGTCTGCAGAAACTGGAATGATGCCAAGAAATATGGCTTTGTAAGTGCCGGCGGTGGTGAGTGGTACGTGAATACCTTGAGGAAACTCCAACCCGGAAATCGTATATGGGTCAACATACCGGGAACCGGGTACGTAGGTGTTGGAGTTGTAACTTCGGAAGCCAAGCGGTTCGACCAGTTCAATGTTACCACCAGTGCCGGGTCCGTACCTTTGACTTCTTTGTCTTTAGAAGCTCCTGAGGCATTCAATGAAGAAATAAGCGAGCATTACGTTGGTGTCAACTGGATTAAGGCTGTTGAGGCTCGGAATGCTGTAAAGGAGCGCGGATTCTTTGGGAACCAAAATACAGTGGCCCTGCCAACTGCTCCGAGTTGGGCTTTCACTGTCGAAAGGCTCAAGTCGCTGTGGAAAGTGGAATAGCGATTTTGGTCAACAATTGCCACCAAATTTACTGCCTTGGCCGCAACCTTTTGTACCTTACCACCCGACCATTTCTAGCCTGAATAGGCCGGTGATTGAATCCGTTGTGCAGGGCGGCGATTCGGTTGACCTGTTCCTGGGACACAGTCCTTATCTCTCTTAGCACGTACCAGTCCACGCCCTCGGTACAGGGCGGCGTGGTCAGCGAGCCGTCGTAGTGGTAATAACCCATGTCGCCGGGGACGAATCGAGAGGCATCAAGGGTGAACCCGGACTTGATGGCCTGCCCGGGCTCGGGATAGGCGTCAATCAACTGCTGTACCACCGGGTCGGGCTCACCCAGTCGGTAAATCTGCCCAACCACGCCGAGGAAGCCGCCCTCCTTCCGATGTACGAGGTGCATTTCCGCAGGAAACAATTGCCCTTCTACCTGGTGCTCGGCGTGGACGTGAATGTGCATCGAAGCCAGGTGGTAGCGCTGGGTTCCCACGGTAAGGGTGCTTCCCTCTGCGTACTCGACGTGGGCTACCTTGCCGTTGTGGTTTACCTCGGCGGCATTTCCCCCGTAATTGAAAATCAGCTCCGGGGCGGAAGGGTCCTCGGTGAGATTATTCAGGTCAATGGGGGATTGGCTGATACCCGTGGCGCAAAGGTCAAATTCGGGAGAGAGAGTGCCCCAGTTATTGGGGGCGCCCTGCCCCCAATAACCCCAATCCAGGACTGGGCGGTTGCCACACGCCGGGCCTGATGCGCCCTGCAGGGCATTCCCGACAAGCAGCGGAAGGGCTAAAGCGGTTCGTATTGCGCGGGAGACGGTGGTTAGTATTGGTAGAAAGGGTTTGCCCTGCATTTCAAAACTCCGGGATTGGCGTTGCCAAACCTCAGTCGGCGGTAAACGGTTGAATCCCGGCCACAAGGAAATGTCAGGCAGAAAGGGCCGGGTTTCGTTTCGCGCAGCTGTTTAAAGTAATACGGGATCCCGACCTGGAGAATCCAAAATTTGAAAGCCGCACTTGCAACAATCAGGCTCGCGATAATCGGGCTCGCGATAATCAGGCTCGCAACAATCAGGCTTCTGGCAGCCTCAACTGGACGCCGGCCTTTTCCTCCTGAATTTTGGAAACCGCGTCTGAATCCTCGGGGCCCCAGCCCCGGTGCAGGGCCTCCACATGCCGCTGGTCAACCAGGTTGGAAAGCTCCATGGGCATACCGTATTCCCGGGCCAGGTCGGTACCCAATCTAACGTCTTTCGCCGCCAGGGCAGTGGCAAATCCCGGCTCGAAGTTGCCTTTGAAAAGGTAGCGTGGGAACTTTTCCACCAGCCGCCGGTTGCCTCCCGAACTGTTGGCGATAACGTCGGCCAGAACTGCCAGGTTAACTCCGGCCTTGACTCCCAGGGTCAGAACTTCGGTCATCAATACGCCAATTCCCATGCCCAGGGTGTTGTTGCAAATCTTGCAGACCATGCCATTGCCGATGGGTCCGCAATAGACGACATGACTGCCGATGGCGTCCAGGGTGGGCTTCATGCGGTCGTAAATGGCCTCGTCGCCGCCAACCATTACTGCCAGGGTGGCCGCCGCCGCGCCGTAAACACCGCCGCTGACCGGGGCGTCCAGAACGTTGACGCCCTGTCCCGCCGCAATGTCGTGGATGCGCCGGATGACGGTAGGGGAGTTGGTGGAGAGGTCCATGTAAACGTCGCCGGCGGACGCTCCTTCCAGTATTCCGTTCTCGCCCATCACCACGGCTTCCACGTCGCGAGGCACGGGCAGGGAGGTAAAGACCACGTCATTGCCCGGAACGCAGTCCCTGGGCGTATCGGCCCACTCGGCGCCCATCTCCAACAGGTTGGTGGCGGCCTCGCGGCGCAGGTCGTGAACGGTAAGCTGATGGCCGGCCTTAACCAGGTTGGTGGCCATGGGGTTGCCCATGTTGCCCAATCCAATAAATCCTACTTTCATTGGTGTCGCTCCTTGCGTGGTAGATCAGAGGGTAGCTACGGCGGGATTATAGCACTGAGGCGCGGGATGTTAACATGGCAACTGTAGATTCGGTTATGGTTGGGCTTGGCAACATGAGGGAGCCTTCAATAGAATCACCTTGGCGCAAACCGAAATCCAGGAACTTCGAGGACCTGATGCCGGCTTTGTCCGGTATGACAGATTGGGGACGATCAGTCGTAGATTGTTCGGGGGGCTACGAAAAGGAAGTATGCTGCTGATTTTTGGGGGAATTATCTGCTTAGTGGTGGGAATGGGCTGGTGGTTGTGGAATCGGACGATGGACAAAGCCTGGGAAAAAGGGAAGAGTCTGGGACTTGTGCAAGGTACCTTGCAGTATTTAGGTACTCGCATCGGTTGCAGCTTGGAAGACGATGCCGGACTGCAAGATTTCTTGGAAGTTTACCAGAAGAAAGTTCTTGACCGTTCTCTGCCAGAAAGCTCCGAGTGGAACAGAACGGTTTTCGAGCCGCAGCCGAGAAGTTTGCCGCCAACTACGATGTTCATAGAATCAGTTGAAAGGGCTCACACCAAGAACGTAGAGGCGGAAGCGGAATTCATGCTGGAGTGCGAACGCTGGCGTAAGGCGGGTATTGCCATGTGGTACGTCATGGGCGGGATGCGGCAGAAGGGCGCCCAGGCAGAAATAAAGGAAATCCTGTTCAACCTGTACGAGCGACACGGGTACGCGTTGGACGGCCTGACGGTCGAGATGGGGGCCAGGGAAAGTGTAGCAGAGGAGCGCTTTCGGAAGTGAAACAACAAGAAGCCAGGGGCTGTTCAACCATTACCGGCAAACCGAATATAATCAGCCCTGTCGGAGTATTCCGACAGGGCTGAAGTCTTACCGGCAACGAATCTGACCCCGGGGACAGCTAAATACTAGTCACTACGTTCAGATACGGCCGGGTCTTCAAGTTCCACTTATCGTTGGCCGCATCGTAGGTGGAGTTGACGAAAACGCGCCAGTTGGCATCGTCCAGGTTGGGGTAGTCGGCTCGGTAGTAGTAGCCGGGCCAGCGGGTTTCCTGGCGGTGCAGCAGGTGGCGCATGTGGGCCTCGCCGACCCAGGTGCGGTGTACCACTTCCCAGCAACGGAGCAGTTCGTGCCGATTTCGCGCGCCCAACTGCTTCAAGTCCTCTCGGAGCATTTCGATCAGCGTGATGCCTCGTTCCAGGGTCGGGCCGTTGGTGGTGTACCAGGCGGAAGCGCCACCGGCGTACTCATCCATTATCTTCTGCAATCGTACCAGGGCCTGGGAAGGATTGATGAAGTTGGGATTGATCTCCTCAGCAGTTGAAGCTCCCTTGTGCCTTTCAAATGTCTCCAGGGGCGCCCAGATGGACTGGTGTAGCTGGCGTACCTGCTCGTCGCTGACCGTGGGAGTTTCGCCGTTGTCGCGGATAAAATTGACCGCCGCCTTGGCTGCCAGACGACCCTCGGTGAAGGAACCGGAAGAGAATTTGTGGGGGGCGGCGCCGACGCCGTCGCCGGCGGCGAAGAGTCCCCGGATCGTGGTCATCTTGTTATAGCCCCAGAAGTATTCCGGCGGCGCAACATCCTCCGGACCACTGACCCACGCTCCAGCCTCGCCGGAGTGGGAACCCATGATGTAGGGTTCCGCCAGGTTGACCTCCGAGGGGGTATTCTCCGGCTCAATGTTCTGGGAGGCCCAGGTGAGGGCCTGGGCTATGGTCATGTCCAGGAAGTCTTCCCAGGCTTCTTCCCGCACCTTGTCCATCTTCACCGGGTCACCCTCGGCCAGCTTCTGCATGGCCTCGTCGGTGCGCATGTACATGGGACCCAGGCCGGCCTGGATGTCCAGGAACATCTGGTGGTTGCGCAGGGGAGTGGGAGTAGGCACGGCGCGGCCATAGGGAGGGAACTTGTCCAGTTCGTCGTCCCGGGTGACCGTGTAGTCTTCGCCCAGGGCGTTGAGTACCCGCGCGTGGAAGTATTGGAACCACATGCCCACGGGACCGTAGCCGTCCTTGAAACGGGTGGGCACGAACCGGTGTTCCATCTGGGTCATTTCAGTGCCGACGGGAATCATCAGCCCGTAGGCGGAACCGGTAGCGAACACCGAGTACCAGGTGCGGCCGATTCCCTCGTTGACGGAGCGGGGGCGGAAGACGTTGGAGGCGCCGCCGGTGGTTATGATTACCGCCTTGGCCTTGAAGACGTAGAGCTTGTCTTCGCGCACGCCAAATCCCACGGCGCCGGCAATGCGATCAGGGTCGTTGGCGTCGGTCAGCAGGTGGGTGATAGACACCCGCTCGTAGATGTTTTCCTGTCCCACGGCCTTGCGGGCTGGCTCCGCCGTAACGGGCTTGATGGACTCGCCGTGGATGGGTATCTGCCAGCGGCCGATGCGCTCGTAGGTGCCGTCGTCCTTTTTCCAGACGGGAAGGCCCCACTCTTCGAGCAGGTGGACCGAGGAGTCCACGTGGCGGCCCACATCATAGACCAGGTCCTCCCGGGCTAGGCCCATCATATCGTTGACCACGTAATTAACGAAGTCCTCGGGGGTGTTCCAGCCGTAGCGCTGGCCCATATAGCAGTTGATCGCGGAAAGACCCTCGCCGGTGGCGCCGCTGCGCTCAATGACGGCCTTCTCCGCAATTACGACCTTAAGGTCGCTGCCCCAGAATTTGGACTCGAAGGCGGCCCCGCAGCCGGACATGCCGCCGCCGATTATCAGAATGTCACATTCAACGGTTTCTACCGTGGGCGTTGCCATATTGCTCGTGGCCTCCTTTAGTTGCTGGCCGGGATGGTGGGCAGATTGTCCACACCTAGCCAAAGGGATTCACCGGCCAGACCCTGACCCTTTAGATCGCCTATGGGGTCTTCCGTAAAGTTTTTGTAGGGTTCGCTGGAGCCAACCGGAGTGCTGCGGGAAGGATAGGTGAACTCCAGCACCTTTCCGTTGCGGAAAGTCACTGTCCAGGTAAGGCCCCCCTCCACCCGCCTGGGCTGCACCGACGCTCCCAGGGGAATAAAGTCCGAGTAGCCCCGCACCTGAATCGCTTCCTGTGGGCAGAGCTTTACGCAGGCGTAGCACTCGGAGCAAAGCTGCGGCTCCTGGTTGAAGCCCTTGTTGGCCTCCGTATCCAGGGCCATCAGGTCGTTGGGGCAAATGTAAACGCACAACGGGCCCTGGTGTTCATCGGCGCAGGCGTTACAAGCGGCGGGGTTAACGAACGTGGGCATGGGTTCCTCCTGTCAAATTATCTGGTGTCTCAAATCAGCGCCCCCGGCCTTCTATGAACCGGGGGCGTACTTATACCACTAACTTGCGTTGCTACAGGTACAGCTCAGGTCCATTGAGGGCATGGACATTACCGGCGTGCGGTTTTGCAGGTAATTTTCTTCCACGAAAGGCGAGCCGAAGCCATACTTTTCGGCGCACTCCCGGACCACTTCCAATACTTCCGCCCTCAAAGTTGTGGGGGCAGGTTCTTCGCCGCCCTGGATGATGCGGCGGATAAGAGTCCCGGCCAGATCCTGCTTCTGGTCGGGATGACCGCACAAGCCCTCGTAGGTAACGCTGGCGCATATCGGGCAGTACCACCACTCCAGGGTCAATACCGACTTTATGCCCAGGTCCGGCAGGTCGTCGAATATCCGGTGGGCAGCGTAGGTGTCATAATAACTGCCCACGCCCGCATGGTCGCGCCCGAACATGTGATGGGTGCAACCAAGATTCTTTCTGACCAGGGCATGGAAAACGGCCTCGCGGGGGCCGGCGTAGCGCATGTCCCACATCAAGGTGGAAGTCAGGTGGGTACCCTCGCGAAAGAACCCCGCCTGCCGCAACAGGTCGTGGGTCAGCACTATGGCCTCGTCTATGTAGTCCCCCGGTTTTTTCTCCCCTATAACGGCGCTGACCAGTACACCGTCGGCCTCAGAGGCGAACCAGGCGCCTTTCATCAGCCATTCGTGCCCGGCATGGGGCACATTGCGGCTCTGGTGGGCTACCACTTTGCTCCACCCATTCCTTTCCAGGGTTTCCCGCAGTTGCCGGGGTGTCTGCCAGTACCGGTCGAAGGGTGGGTTAATCTCGGGCGGGTTTATCAGCGTTACTCTTCCGGCAACGAAGGTATCCTGGTA
>VXOH01000184.1:0-6977 GCA_009840135.1 Chloroflexota bacterium
CTACGCTACAGATATCTGTTATAATTACGTTCGGAATGAGTCTAAGGTTTTTTCCCGTGGCTAGTTGCCTAAGTTGCGCTGACGCCGGATGACCTCGACCAGGCCAAATTTCATATTTAGGGAGGTCGGCAGTTGGCGCTGTCAGATAAAACCCTGGTCTGCGTAGAATGCGCAGCAGAATTTACCTTTACCGTTGGAGAGCAGGAGTTCTTTGCTTCCCGTGGTTTCACCAACGAACCCCGGCGGTGTCCGGCGTGTCGTCAGACTCGAAAGGCGCAGCGGTCCTTTGAAGGTGGCCCGCGAGAAATGCATCCGGCGGTTTGCGCTCAGTGCGGCGTAGATACCATGGTGCCTTTCCGCCCTCGGGGTGACAGGCCGGTGTATTGTAGCGATTGCTTTAGCGCAATGCGAGAAAGCAATTATCGTTAAGTACCACTGAGCCCGTAAGCAGGGTGGGTTTGTCGGACCGGTCCCCAAAGCCACTCTGAAGGGCAACTCCTTCGTTGTTTGCTTGACCCCCGGCATTAGGCCGGGGGTTATTGTTAGTTGGAGTGTTGTCCCTGGGGACCTGCTCTTGAATTGCCAGCCGTGACCCGAAATCTGGATTTCCGGTCCGTGAATTACCTGTGGGGGTGCAAAGCGTGATGAGAGAAACCGCCGATGTGGTGATTGTGGGTGGAGGGGTGATGGGATGCAGCCTGCAGTATCACCTGGCGCGGCAGGGCGCTACTCGTACTCTGTTGTTGGAGAGGAGAGTGCTGGGGGCAGGTTCCACCGGTCTGTCCCAGGCCATTTGCCGCATGCACTATTCCAACCCAATCACCGCATCCATGGCTTGGGACAGCCTGCAGGTTTATGCCAACTTTGCCGAGCAGGTTGGCGGAGACTCTGGTTTTCACAGAACCGGCTACCTGGTTGTTGTGGAGGAAATAGACCGGAACGGTCTGGAGCTCAATATAGCGATGCAGCAGGAGTTGGGCATCAATGTTGGCCTGGTAACCGCCTCGGAACTTGGCGACCTGGCCCCCATGATGGAAACCTACGAAGGTGAGGGCCTGGCCTGGGAACCGGATTCGGGCTACGCCAACCCCTACTTGGTGACTAACTCCTATGCTGAACGCTCGCGTGAACTGGGCGCACAGATTGCCACGCGGGTCGCGGCAACCGGCGTTGAGATATCCGGAGGCAGGGTGCAGGCCGTATTGACTGAACAGGGGCGAGTTGCCACCGGAGCGGCGGTCGTAGCCGCCGGCCCCTGGGCTAATTCCCTGATGTCAGGCACGGGGGTGGAGTTTCCCCTGGTTCCGGTCCGCCACCAGGTGGCCCTGGCCACGCGTCCAACCGGAGTGCTGCCCGCTCATCCCATTGTGGGGGATATTGCCCAGTCCTTTTCCTTCAGGCCCGAAAGTCCCGCCCTGACCATGATCGGGTTCGCCGAGGACGAGGTGGGCCTGGACAACTACGATGAGGGAATAGACAAAGCCGAGGCGGAAGATGCCCTGGAAAGATTGGTCCGGCGGATGCCGGCAATGAAAGACTCGTACCTGCGGGGCGGATGGTCGGGGCTGTTTACCACCACGCCAGACTGGCATCCCATCCTGGACCGGGTTCCCGGTATAGACGGCCTCTACTGCATGGTAGGTTTCAGCGGGCATGGCTTCAAGCTCGCGCCCGCCATAGGCCAGGCCATGTCGGAGCTGGTGCTGGAAGGGCGGGCCACCTCCATAGACCTGTCACCCCTGAGGTTCAGCCGGTTTGACGAAGGCGACTGGCTCTCCTCCCGCTACCGCTATCGAGTGCTGGCCTGATCTATTGGCCTGAACCTCTGGCCTGAATCGTAGGCCCGAATCGTAGGCCTGAACCAGTGGCCTGCTATTAGAGCCGGAACCCACACTGTTGGGTAGGAAACCGGTTCGGAACAGTGATGCTGTGATGTTCAAGTTTCACAATTGTTCATGGCGGCGTCGGGGAAAAGCTGCCCCTTTGATGATATGATGAATATATGAGGCCGCAGTAACGGCCGAGTTCCAAACATCGCGCGACAGGAGACGTTCAAATGTTTATCAGGATGGTTTGGGGTAAGTTGCGCCCCGGAAGCTGGGAAGAATACGAAAGGCACTACCACGAGAGGCTGGCCGGTTCCTCCGACAATATCAAGGGCCTGAAGGAAAGGCAGCTGCTCCGAGGCACCGAGGACCCGGATGAGGGCATCAGCGTCAGCATCTGGGAAACGCTGGATGACCTTCGCGCTTATGAAACCGGGGAGTTCCGGCAGAACGTCGCCAGGGAGATGGAGCATCTCTACCGAGGTGAATACTGGGTTAAGCACTTCGAAATCAGCTCCACCGACTCCTGACAATCACGGGGAATTCATACTCGGTAGGACAACATAGGGGCCCGGTTGCTTGTACGACCGGGCCCTTGGGTTTTCCGAAACCATGCAAGCCCCCCAGAAATCTGGCTGCGTCCTTGATTTCGCAACTCACCGTTAGGCAAAGTACGGGAACGAGACCTGTGGGCGCAAGCACCCTCTCGAAAGCCCCACTCCGCTGAGCTAAAGCCAGGGCAGAATGTGCCCTGACGTTCAGTGGCCTGTGATGTGGCCCGCCCGAGGGCGAGCCTCTCAATCCGGATTTGCCCTGGCGCCTGGGCCCTGGAGCACGGCCCGCGCCCCCAACGATTCAGGGAAAATCCCGACGGCAGCCACTGCCAGCCCAGGTACACCTGACAAAATTTTCTCCCTGGCACGAGCTTGCAAGCCTCTGGGTCTTGCCTCAATAGACACCTTCCGCGGTTCGGTTTATAGTTAGGCATCACCAAACCCGGAGGGCCGGAATGCGGTTCGGTTTCTATCTGCCCAACAGCGGACCCAATGCACAGCCCGGGCCCCTTTCCGCCATAGCTCGAAAGGGTGATGAGCTTGGTTTCTATTGCATGGTGGCCGGCGACCATATCCTGGTACCCCGGGAGGTCAACTCCCCCTATCCCTACACTGCCGATGGCAGGTTTCATGGCGGTAATGCCGCCGAGTTCATGGAGCAATTGACCCTCCTGACCTATCTCGCCGGAATAACCTCGAACATCAGGCTCGTACCCAGCGTCATGATCGTCCCTTACCGGAACCCCCTGTTGGCCGCCAAGATACTGGCTACCCTCGACGTACTTTCCCAGGGAAGGCTCACCCTTGGTGTGGGCGTGGGATGGATGGAGGAAGAGTTCGAAGCTTTGGACGCGCCGCCTTTCTCCGAGAGGGGGGCAGTGACCAATGAGTACCTTCTGGCCTACAAGGAACTTTGGACTTCAGACAATCCCACTTTTGAGGGCAAGTACTGCCGGTTTTCCGACCTTCATTTCCTGCCCAAGCCCGTCCAGAAACCCCATCCGCCCATCTGGGTTGGGGGACAAAGCCGGGCAGCCATGCGGCGGGCCGCACGTCTTGGCGATGGTTGGCATCCCGTGGGGGCGATTCCGGCCGCCCCTTTGGAACCGGAGGAGCTTGAGGGCAACATCGCCCTGTTGCATCGCTATGCGGAGGACTGGGGAAGGGATCCTTCCGAGTTGGAAATATCCATGAAGGCCCCTCTCTACGACGTGGGGTCCGGTGTGCCCGGGGCGGCAAGGCGCCGCTTCGCCGGGGAGCCCGGCCAGATACTTCAGGATATCCGGACCTATGAGGAGGCCGGAGTTGGCTGCATAATTTTTGACGTCAGGGGAGATGACCTGGGCAATTCTCTGGAAAGGCTGGAATGGTTTGCGGAGGAGGTCATGGCCCACGCCGGCCCGTGATCTTTGTGAAGGAAAGGGCAAGGCGTAAACCGACGTGGCCAGATATCAATCCTTCCGCATTTTTGTTGACGGGCCAAAGGGCCGTCAGTGTGCAAGCAGGAACCTCCCGATTGAAGCAAGCTGTTCCTGACAAACGTTGAAGAGGCGATTCTAAAAGGCGAATTACGCGAACACTACCCAATGTGTTGTTCCTGCCCCGGAACAAGGGGTGAAGCTAATTGTCCCCGGGTCATTGCGGTATAATATTAGTCTGCCGAAACGCGGATTTTTACAACAATATCGAAGCAAATTTCTCAAGGAGTAGGTATGTCCTCACTGGATGAACGGTTTAACCGAGGTCTGGAAATGCGAGACAGGATGGCCGCGGGCGATTTCCGGCACTTTACCCTGCCGGGCATTGACCAGCTGGCTCCGGACCTCAAGCGCATCGTGGATGAAGCCCTGTTCGGTTCAATATGGACCAGGGGCGGCCTGGACATTAAGCAGCGCTGCATTTGCACCCTGTCGGCCCTTTTGACCCTGGGCCATCTGCAGTTGCTTCGCCGCCATATCGAGCGCGGCTTGAATGTGGGACTCGCTCCCGAGCAGGTGGTTGAAGTATTTATACAGATGACCTTTTACGCCGGTGTCCCCGCCGTCGAATCGGCCATGGGCATCGCCAAGGAGATATTCGAGGAACGGGGAATTCAGTTCACCCCGACCAGTGTGTACGACACCTCCATGGACCCCGATGAATTGCACCGTCAGGGCATCCAGGTGCATGAAGAGCACATGGGGGACATTACGGTCTATTTCACCGAAGACCCCGAGTCCCAGGAAATGCAGTTGGAACGCCTGATTAACGAGTACAACTGGGGGGCCATCTTCCCCCGGCCACACCTTAACGCCAAGGACAGGTCCATGTGCGCCCTGGTGGCCATGACCGTAATGGGGCACTACGACCGTCAGCTAAGGCGCCGGGTATCGGGCGCCCTTCGGGTGGGAATGACTCCTACGGAAATAATGGAGGTCTTCATTCAACTCACCCTCTATGGCGGTTACTTCAATACCAGGACCGCCATGCGCATCGCTCGGTCAGTATTCAACGAGGAAGGTGTAACGGCCTAGAACCTGGACAGGCTTGTCATGAAGGGCTGGGGACTGACCGTAACTCCTGTCTGCACGGCAATCGTGCCCCCAGCGCTCCGAGGACTCTGACTTGGCGGGAACTATGGGTTTGGCTGCTAGCGAGGGAATTGGTTTCGCCTTCGACTTCAGGCCCGATTTTCTGTCATGAATTCGCTTTCAGGACGGGGTCTCAATCCTCGGCCGTAACCCTTGCCCAAACGAGGTGCCCATGTTCGTTACTCTGGATGATGGCTGCCAACTGTTCTACAAGGTTGATGACTTCACCGATCCCTGGCTGGAACCCGATACGGTCGTTCTCCACCACGGGATGGCCAAGAGTCACAAGCTGTGGTATTCCTGGATTCCCACCATCGCCCGCCACTTCCGCGTGGTCCGCTTCGACATGAGGGGCATGGGACAGTCGTCAGTCCCCGAACCGGGGTATCCCTGGTCGGTGGACAACTTTGCCGGCGACCTGCTCCAACTCCTGGACAAGCTGGAACTGGACCGGGTTCACCTGCTTGGCGAAACCGTGGGCGGGTCCATTTCCATGCGGTTTGCCACCCTCCACCAGGAAAGGCTGAAGACTTTAGCCGCCTGCACTTCCCCTACAAGTTTTGATGACCCGCATCATGGCGAAAGCGCCGACCTCATTGAGCGTGAGGGAGTGCGAGCCTGGGTGGACAATACCATAGGGCGGCGGCTGGACCCGCAAATAGTGCCGCCCGAATATACCAGCTGGTATGCGGACTTGATGGCAGCCACACCGGCTCACGTGGTGAGCGGCTTCCAGCGCAACGCTGGGGGCGACTTGCGCCCTCTGCTCTCTCAGGTTCAGACTCCCACCCTGATACTGGCTGCCTCCAGTTTGCGGGAAGAGGTGCTGGGCGACTTTCGGGATGCGGCTGCCCTGTTCCCCAACGGTCAGAGTTTCGTATTTCCGGGGGTCTCCGGTTTCGTACAGCATGTCCTGCCGGTGCCCTGCGCCCGCGTGTGGCTGGACTTTGCCCTGAAACACAATTGATAGTTAAGAGAAGGAAGGAAAAATGCCAGACTCCCTGAGCCGTTCCCTGGCCCGATTCGTAGATGGCCTGCAGTTTGACATGTTGCCGGCAGAGGTGCCGGACAAGATAAAGACGTCTCTGCTCCACTCCCTGGTGGTGGCCTTCCTGGGGGCTGAGACCTCCCACGGCAAGGCGTCCATCGAACTGGCAAAGGTGGAGGAAGGTAAAGCCGACGGCGCTACCATCCTGGTGGACGGAGCGCGGGCCACTCGCTGTGGCGCCGCTTTCGCCAACAGCAAGCTGATGCACGCCACCAATCAGTCCGACTCTTATCGTATGCTGCTGCACCCCGGCCCCTGCGTAATTCCCGCCGCCTTAGCTACCGCCCAACTGGAAAGGCGGGCCGGCAGGGAACTCATTACCGCCATGGCGGCCGGTTACGAGGTCCAGGCCAGGATAGCCGGGGACTTCATCCCTTCGACCCAGGCCAGGGGTTTCCGGTCCAGCCCCATCTACGGCACCTTCGGGGCGGCGGTGGCTACCGGCAAACTGCTGCGCCTCAACGAAGACCAACTGGTCACCACCTTGGCCCTGGCGTCCACCTTCGCGGCCGGCACCACCGAAGGGGCTCGCTCCGGCGGGCGTGAAATGCTCTTCCACGAACCGAACGCCACTCGTAACGGCATCATGGCCGCCCTGCTGGCCAGGGAGCAGGTCAAGGGTTCCGAAACGGCGCTGGAAGGAGCCGCCGGGTTTTACAACGCCTTCACCGGCAACAATCGCGGCGACCTGTCCTACGTGTTCAGCGGACCCGAGCACGTTGCCCTGGAAAGCGTCGTGGCTGAACTGGGCGAACGCTGGGAGTTGCTTCACGTGACGCCCAAGATTTACCCCACCGCCGGCTACAACTGTCCGGTCATTGAGCTTATGTCCGAGATACGGTCCTCTCACAATTTGCCCATAGACGAAATTGAGAAGATTACGGTGGACATGAACTGGCTGGAGACGACATATCCATCTCCGGCCTTTCCCAATCCCTCCCGCAGCGCCGATGCGCCGGCCGTGGGAAGCACCCACTAT
>VXOH01000184.1:6987-20612 GCA_009840135.1 Chloroflexota bacterium
TTATACCTGCGTCAACGGCAGCTACCCGCCCCTTCGCTCTCGCATTGATCCCGGCGACCAATCGTCCGGCGAAGAGTCTGCAGTCATGGATCTAATGAAAAAGGTGGAGGTGGTGGGGCACAAAAATCGTTCCGCGTTCGCTCCCCGGATAACCGTGTCGCTGGCCGGCGGCACCGAATACCAGGGCGAGTATCGCGGCAACGAGCTTGAGTGGAATTTGGCGACCGAGTTGCGGAGAATGAGGGCCCTGTTTGACGACGTGCCCTGGCCCCGGGAAAAGCTGGAAAGCATAGCCCAGATTACAACCGGCCTGGAAATCGAGCAACGGATGGACCACCTCATAGCCATGTGCGTGGAGACCGGGTAACCGTCCCAAAAACCCGGCGCCTCTCTGGGCAAGGCTTGCCCGCTGCAGTCGGTCGGAAAGCGCTGGTATTCCAACTGCAAGGCGCTCGCCCCTTGTTGCCCGAATCTCGTGGGCGGGCACAAGGGTTTCTTCCAGGTTTTGCGGCCATTCGTCTCTGCAACCATGAAATGCGTTACCTTTTGTTTGACTCACTAGATCGCTCCCTCCTTTGCCGGGTCTCTCCCTCAACACTGGGAGCGCGGCCTTTCGTTGCTTTGGCTCTTCTTGCCCTGGTAATCGCTGCTGCCGGCTGTTTCTCGCCCAGGTCCAACGAGGAGGCGCTTCCTCCCCTGGGCGGCCCGGAATACAGCGCGTTGATGGTCAGCTCTGACCTGGCAAAAGGAAACAACCGCCTGGTATTCGCCCTGGTCAGCCGGGACAATGTGCCGGTCAGCGCGCAGCAGGCCCAGGTCGTAGCCAGGTACACCCCCAGCGGCTCCGACGTGTCGGAGGAAAGGGCAACGGCTGAAGCGAACTTCCTGCCCTGGCCCCCCGAGGGAAGCAACCGCGGCGTCTTCGTCGCTGCCCTCCCTTTTGACGTCTCAGGTGACGCCACTCCGGCAAACCCGGGGCTGTGGGAGTTGGACATCACCGCTACCACTGCCGAAGGTTCCACGGTGGAAACTACCACCGCGGTAAGGGTTGCTTCGTCTCCGTCCACCCCGGAGGTGGGCGCCCATGCTCCCCTGAGTGTCACGCCCACCGCCGACAATGTGGATGACCTATCCCACATCACCAGCGCGCTGCACCCGGACCCGGACCTTTACCGCCTTTCCATCCACGAAGCCCTGGAGGAAGGCAAGCCGCTGGTGGTCCTGTTCTCCACTCCCGCATTCTGTGTCAGTGCAACCTGCGGGCCCCAGCTGGAAATCCTGGGTCAACTGAAGGACCGGTATGGGGACCAGGCCAACTTCATCCATGTTGAAGTCTTTGAGGACCCCCACCTCATTGAGGGAAACCGTACCGGCGCCCGGCAGGTTCCTGCAGTAGGGGAGTGGGGGCTGCCCACGGAGCCGTGGACTTTCGTGGTGGACCGGGAGGGCAGGGTAAGCGACAAGTTCGAGCAGTTTACCCCCGAAGATGTCCTGGAAGAGGCGCTGAAAAAGGTGCTTTAGCCCAACACCAGGCTTCGGCCGGCCAGGCTGGTCAGTCCTCCAGCCTCACCGCTATCAAGCGTTCCCCTCTCTTGACGTAAGTCACCAGCAGGGTCTGCCCCAGGAGTTGGTGCTCCCTCACGTGGGAAGGCGTAAAGCCCACGAAGCCCTCAGTCTCAAACTGGTACTCCCGTCCGGAGTCGTCCCTGATTCGCAGCATTTCCAGCTCGGAAAAATTCCTGGGAACCACTTCCACGACCTGCCCCCTGGCCTGCAACTCCCCATTTTCATTGCTGCAGGCCGCCAGAATCGCCAGGGCACACAAAAAGGAGGCAGTGAAGGCAGTGAAGTACCCTTTAGCCATTGGCCTCACTCCCGCGCCGTTCTCACGAATTAAGGGCGAATTTAAACAAAAGAGTATTCTGCGGCTAGCTGAACCTGAAGACTTTTACGGCTGCCGCAGCCGTGGCAGCCACCCATCCGGCCAGCCACGCCAGTTGGGGCCACACGTCCCAGAGGGTAGCGCCGTGCAGGCCGATTTCACGCAGGGCGGTAATCATGGGCGCCAGGGGCAGGGCCTCGGCCCCGTAAGGCAGGAGCCAGGGCAGAGTGGAAGTGGAAAAGAAAGTTCCGGCGAAAAACATCATCGGGAAAGAGATGACATTTCCCAGGCCGGATGCGGCGGCTGGCGAATTCGCCCAGGCCGAAACTATGAACCCTATGTTCAGAAAGACCAGGCTCCCGAGAATAACGACCGGCAACAGGTTTAACACGTTGCCGTCAATGCGCGCTCCGAAAACCGCAACTCCTACCGCCAGTATTACAACGGCCTGAATCACTGCCAGCAAGAGTTGGGCGGTAACCTCTGCGGCGAAGAACTTCCAGATCGCCAGGGGCGTCACCAGCATACGCTTGAGAATGGACAGATTGCGGTAGTTGCTGATGCGCACCGCGATGGAAATAATCGAGTGGGTCATAATCCCCATGCCCACCAGTCCCATCAGCACAATGTCGAAGTATGGGGCTTCCCGGGTTTCCACCCGTTCGCCAAGTAGAGTCTCCGGTTGTTCGGCGCTGGTCTCGCCAAGGACGGCTGCGTCGGTCATGGGGCGAATTATGCCCTCCACCAACCTGACCCTCTCCTCGCTTTCACCGCCTGAAATCAGTTTAACCGGGGCTTGTCTTGATAGACCGGATCCAGGGGATACCGCCGGTAACGACTCGCCATATCCCGGGGGTATCACCACCAGGAAATCAAGGTCGCCCTCCACTATAAGCGCTCGCCCCTCTTCCACTCCCGGTGGCGGTTCCTCGAGTTCCAGGATTTCTATGCCTTGTACCTGCTCCGCGAGTTGACTGGAGAAGGGGGTTTGCGTATCTCCGGCAATGGCCACCCTGGAAACGTCAGGGGACGTAAAATCGAAAAGGCCAAAAGCCACCACGAGGATCAATGGGAAGAAGAGGGCCCAAAAGGTAGTCTGCCGGTTCCGAACCATCATTTTGAAGTTGGCGACGGTCAGGGCTAACATGGCTAGTCACGCAGTTCGTTGCCGGTCAGGTCCAGGAACACATCCTCCAGGGTGGCCGGCAGAATCTCCAGGTGCTTCAGGGTAATCCCGCTTCTTACGATGCGGTCTATGGTGGCGTTCAGCGCCTCGGGAGTCTTGTTCAGCCGGAGTACATACGAGCCTGATTCGTCGGCAGCAGAGTCGGAACCACCCTCCGACTTTTGCAGAGTGGCGCTCTTCGCCAGCAGGTGCTGCTGGTCGGAGGTCAATGGGTCAGCGGTCACCAGCTTGACCGTGTAGGTGGTCTCTATCCGGTCAATCAGCCTGTCCGGGGAGTCAATGGCCACAATCCTGCCGTGGTCCATTATGGCCAGCCGCTGGCACAGCGCTTCAGCCTCTTCCATATAGTGGCTGGTCAGGACGACGGTGACTTTCCGCGAGTGAATTTCCCGGATCAGGTCCCACAGATTGCGCCTTGCCTGTGGGTCCAACCCCGTGGTAGGTTCGTCAAGAATCACCAGTTCCGGGTCGTTGACCAGGCTGGCGGCAACCGTGAAACGCTGCCTCTGCCCGATAGACAATTGGTCCACCCGGTTCTTGCCCTTGTCCGAAAGCCCCACGACTTCAAGCAGTTCTTCCGGTTGCATACTGTGAGGATAAAAGCTGCCCAGCAGGCGGAGAATTTCCAGGAGGGAGAGGTAGTTGAAGTAGGCTGATGACTGGAGCTGAACGCCGATCCGGGCTTTAATCTTCTTCGCTTCTTTAAGTACGTCGTTACCCAGCACCGTTACCCGGCCCTCGGAAGGGCGTTGGAGACCTTCAATTATCTCCAGGGTCGTGGTCTTCCCTGCGCCGTTGGGCCCCAGGATGCCGAATATCTCGCCCTCTTCTACGCCAAAGGAAACGCCTTCCAATGCCGTGAATGAGCCGTAGCGTTTGACCAGACCTTCTACCCGAATTGCCTCAGACATGGTAACATTGAGAATTATATCACAATCTTTTTGGCGACCACGGATTCATAGGTCCGAGAGCGTGCCCGAAGCTGACTAGAGTGCCGAGTACGGGCGGGCCGCTTTCCCCACTGGCGGGGAAGTTGCCGGAGAGGATGTAATTCTTACCGATAACCATACTGTCGTTACTCCTGCAGGCGACCGTCGCCACCGCTGGCTTCGCAGGTTAGCCATGGCATCGGTTTTTACAACTTTTGCCCTGATAGTCCTGGGCGGCGTGGTGAGAGTTACCGGTTCCGGCCTGGGATGCGGCGGTGAATGGCCCCTGTGCGAAGGCAGCCTTATCCCTCCCCTGACCAAGGAAGATATCATCGAATACAGCCACCGGCTGGTGGCCTCTGCCATCGTGGGCCCATTGATACTGATTACCTTCCTCCTGGCGGTAATCCGTTATCGAAAAGTCCGGTCGGTGATTATTCCTTCCACCGCCGCCGTAGTGATGCTGCTGGCCCAGGGTGGATTGGGCGGCGTTACCGTACTGACCGAGCTGCCCGGGCACGTGGTTGCCGCCCACCTGGCCCTGGCCCAGGCCCTCTTCGGTTGTCTGATTCTGGTGGCTGTGGCAGCCTACCGCGTCAGGACTCCGCAGATGGTCAGTGGAGCGGGAGAGCAGGATACGGGCCTTATGCCGTCGGAAGCACCCGCCGCTGAATCCGGGGAGGAGCCTACGACGCGGACGAGATCTGGCGGGTTTCCTCGACTGGCCGCGTTCGCCGCCGTCGCCACTTACGTGATGCTGCTGTCCGGCGCTTACGTTACCGCCACCCCGGGAGCTTTGGCGGCCTGTCCCCAATGGCCCCTGTGCGGCGGAAACCTTTGGCCCTCCACCGAGTTGCAGTTTATTCACATGCTGCACCGGGTGGTTGCGGCCCTGGTCGGAATAGTTATCATCTACACCATGTTCCGCGCCTTTAAATTCGGGATTGAACGCATTTCTTCGGGGGGCATGGCTATTCTGCTCCTTTCCGGATTTGCCAGCGCCTTCTTCCTCACCCAGGTTATCATTGGCGCCGCAGCAATTTGGTCCGACTTTCCCGTTACCCTGCGGGCGTACCACATAGCGCTGGCTACTGCGGTGTGGGGCACAATGGCGGCGGTAGCCCTTTTGAGCAATTTCAAGGTGGATAATTCCGGTGTGGTGATCCGCGAGGTCTTGAGAGTGGATGGCGAAGGGCCCGCGGCGGCGCCTGCCGGAACCCCATAATTCAGTACGGTTGAATGCATTGATATGACGCCTGCCGAACAGAATACGATGCCGGAAGTAGTGGAGACCGCAGACCTGCCGGAGGAGGAAACTTCTTCTCACCCCTGGCTGGCGGTTATTAACGACTACGTAACTCTCACCAAGCCGCCCATAATCCTGCTGTTGCTGGTAACCGCCGCCGGCGGGATGTTCCTGGCCCAGGCTCACTCCGGCCAGGGCGGGGCGCCTTCCCTTTTGCTGATGGTTTTGGTGTGGATTGGCGGCGCCCTGGCTTCCGGCGGGGCCAACGCGTTGAACCATCACTACGACCGGGATATAGACGGCGTGATGCAGCGGACCCGTCGCCGCCCGGTGGCGAGCAACCGGATTTCGCCCGTCAAGGCCCTGGCCTTCGGAGTCACCCTCAACGTGATCGCCTTTGCCGTGCTGGCCCTCTGGGTCAACTTGCTGGCAGCGGGTCTGACCTTGGCCGCGACCCTGTTCTACGTCCTGGTTTATACGCGGTGGCTGAAGCGGACCACTCCCCACAACATTGTCATAGGCGGCGCGGCGGGATCAATCCCGCCCATGGTGGGGTGGGCTGCCGTGACGGGGACCGTTGAGCTTCCCGCCGTGTACCTCTTTGCGATTATCTTCTTCTGGACTCCGCCACATTTCTGGGCCTTGGCCTTGTTAATCCAGAAGGACTACGAAAGGGCCAGCGTGCCCATGCTGCCGGTGGTTGCCTCGCGGAACTTTACTGTGTCCACCATTTTCCTTTACAGCCTGGTCTTGGTGGGCGTTACGCTGATGTTCGCATTGACCGATGCCGTCAGTTGGGTTTATACGGTTACCGCCGTGGTGTTGGGCGCCATTTTTACGTGGATGGCGTGGAGGCTCAGGCAGGATGAGAGCGCCGTGAATGCAAAGAAACTTTACCTGTTCTCCCTGCTTTACCTGGGCCTGTTGTATGTCGCGGTCATGGTGGGTGCGGCCACAGGGTACTAATAAATCCTTTGCCCCTCGATGGGCTCGAAGGGGTATACATTTGCTGAAGACCCTGCCCACATAGTACGTCATTCTTGTATATGGGAAGGGTGAGGGCGAAGCAAAGACCGTCGTCATTCTGAACGGAGTGAAGAATCTGAAATGGTTCCCCTGGGACGACTGTCAGATAGGCAATGCCTTCATTGCTTGTGATTCTGTATCCTTGGCGGAGTTTATCCCGAGCTATCCCAAATGGCCCAGGCTGACATTTCATCGGGTAATTCACCCTTGGAAGGGCCGAATACATACCCCTGTCAGCCCTTGAAGGGGGCGGAATCCAGCCCAGGTGGGCCTATGGCTGTAAGGTCGGGCGGCATCCGCCTTGGGCGGACCCTTGGCGGAATGGGGCTGCCCGCCCCATTGGCTGAATCCCGTGTGAGATATGACGGCTCTGAATTCAATCATTCCTCGGAAAGAGGTAACTTGACGGCGCTCCTGGAGAAGCGTGGGGTCGCGTGGCTGGCGTTTTCATCGTCATGAACGGCAGGGTCGGTAGCTAGGCTTTACCTTCAATTCCGTTGACATCCAATAAGGGCCTGTGGTAATGTCTTGCACTAGTGAAATTTTGCACATACCACGCGTTTTGTAGGCGGCGGAGCAATAAAGGGGAGTTGGCAAATGGGGCTTTTGCCCTTCCGAGGCGCAGATTCCCGGGCCCCCAGGGCCGGGGATGACAAAGGCAAGACTACACAAATGTCCAGGCGTAAACCCTTCTCAGGCAAGTATCTCCTCATACTTGGGTTAACGGCCATCACTTTCCTGGTTTTGGCCTGTGCCCCCGATGCCAAGCAGTCCACCTTTGGCACTTCCGGCCCGGTGGCGGAGCAGCAGCTTCTCCTGTTCAATGTTCTCCTCTGGGTTATGGTGGTGGTTTTCATCCTGGTGGAGGGCATCCTGCTCTATGCCGTTATCAAGTTTCGCCGGCGCCCCGGTCAGGACGAGCTTCCCCCCCAGACCCACGGCCACACTGCCCTGGAAATTACCTGGACCGTTATTCCCACAGTCCTGATCCTCGCTCTGGGTATCTGGTCGGTGTTCACCCTATTTGAGCTGGACCAGCCTCCCAAGGGAGCCGATGCCCTGGAAGTTACGGCCGTCGGGCACCAGTGGTGGTGGGAGTTTGAATACCCCGATTCCGGAGTGCTGGACGAGAATGGTGAGCCCAAGCGGATAACTACCGCTAATGAGATGCGAATTCCCGTTGACCGGGCAATTCGCATCAACCTCCGCAGCGACGACATTATTCACAGCTTCTGGGTGCCCAAGCTGGCCGGTAAGGTTGACGTGGTTCCTACCCGTGAAAACTACATGTGGTTCCAGGCCGACGAGACCGGGACCTTCTATGGTCAGTGCGCCGAGTTCTGCGGCACTGCCCACGCCCAGATGAAGTTCCTGGTGCAGGTATTGCCCCAGGAAGACTATCTCGCCTGGGCGGAAGGGTTCGGCGAGGAACCCACTCTCTCGGCGCAGGCGCAAGCAGGTCAGACGGTGTTCAACGGCACGGGTGGGTGCGTTATTTGCCATACCGCCAACGGGTCCGATTCTCCGGAGGCGGTTGCCGGCCGGGTGCAGGCCTTCATGACCGGCGCCCCCGGTATTGCCCCCGGTCCTAACTTGACGGACCTGGCTACCAGGGAACGATTCGGGGCAGGGCTGATTGACCTGAACCGGCAGAACCTGCGCCAATGGCTGCACAACCCGGAGGAAATCAAGCCCGGCAACTATATGTCGGACCGGGCTTCCATCTACCAGACGGATGACGGCACCGCCAACTTGAGCGAGAAGGAAATTTCCTCTCTGTTGGAATATCTGCTCAGCCTTAAGTAAACTTACTCTGTTGACTATTTTTCAGGTGGCGACTCTTTTTCAGGTGGTAACCATCTTTCAGCTGGAAGGAAGCCGCGGAGGCGCGAAATGGCCACGATAACCGATGTAATTCCCCGGCCAGCAAGTCAATCCGGACTGTGGAGCTGGATTACGACGGTTGACCACAAACGCATTGGCGTACTTTACGGTACCACTGCGTTTATATTCCTGCTTCTGGGCGGAATTGAAGCCGGCATCATCCGGCTGCAACTCGCGGTGCCGGACAATACCATGATTGATCCGGACACCTTTAACCAGATGTTCACCATGCACGGCACCACCATGATCTTCCTCGTGGTTATGCCGTTAAGCGCCAGTTTCTTTAACTTTGTTATTCCGCTGGCGATTGGGGCAAGGGACGTGGCTTTCCCGCGCTTGAATGCCTTCAGTTACTGGGTGTTTCTGTTCGGCGGCTTGCTCCTCAATGCCAGTTTTCTTACCAACCAGGCCCCCGATGCCGGTTGGTTCTCCTACGCAAACCTGACGGAAAAGCCCTTCAGCCCCAACCAGGGCCTTGATTACTGGGCCCTGGGCTTGCAGGTGCTGGGCGTTTCTTCCCTGGCCGCGGCCTTCAACTTCATTGTTACCATCGTGAACATGCGGGCCCCCGGCATGAGCCTGATGCGAATGCCGTTGTTCGTATGGATGACCCTGGTAACCTCGATTCTGCTGGTCCTCGCCTTCCCGGTTATTACCGTGGGTCTGATCGAGCTGACCTTCGACCGGAACTTCGGCACCAACTTCTTCGTCCCCGAAGGAGGCGGAGACCCCATCCTGTGGCAGCACCTGTTCTGGGTGTTTGGCCACCCCGAAGTGTACATCCTGATACTCCCCGCCATGGGTATAGTGTCTGAAATCCTGCCGACCTTCTCTCGCAAACCCCTGTTCGGATATCCGGTAGTGGTTTTCTCGGGAATTGTCATCGGTATCATGGGCTGGGCCGTCTGGAGCCACCACATGTTTACCGTGGGCTTGGGGCCCGTGGCTGTCTCGGTGTTCACCATCACCACCATGCTCATTGCGGTGCCCACCGGCGTAAAAATCTTTAACTGGATCGGAACCCTGTGGGGAGGGCAGATTACCCTCAATACGGCAATGCTGTTCGCGCTGGGGTTTGTGGCCCTGTTCATAGTGGGTGGGCTGAGCGGTGTTTCCCACGCCGTGGCGCCTTCCGACAATCAGCAGCAGGATACTTACTACATCGTTGCCCACATCCACTACGTTCTGTTCGGTGGGGCGTTGTTCGGCATTTTTGCCGGTATCTTCTACTGGTTCCCCAAGTTGACCGGCAAACTTCTTCACGACGGTCTCGGCAAGCTGCATTTCTGGCTCTATTTCATCGGGATGAACATTACCTTCTTCCCCATGCACTACCTGGGCCTGAATGGAATGCCGCGCCGCATATACACCTATGCCAGCGAGTTTGGTTGGGACGGTCTGAACATGTTGGCCTCCCTGGGCTACCTGGTCCTGTTCGCTGGAACCCTGGTATTCATGCTGAATTTGCTGATCAGCCTGCGCAAGCAGCCTGACGCCGGCCACGACCCCTGGGATGCACCGGGGTTGGAATGGAGCATCTCCTCCCCGCCCCCGGTTTACAACTTCGCCAAGATTCCCGAGGTTGAAGGCCTGGACCACTACTGGATCGTCAAGCGTCGCGCCGCCGCCGAGGGCACCCCCATTACCGAGCCCGAGGCTGCCGTTGACCCCAGCACCATACACATGCCCAGCCCCTCGTACTGGCCTCTCATCACCGCCATTGGCGTCCTTATCCTCGCGGGCGGCATGCTGTACGACACGGGATGGGACTACATCAGGTTCCCCATACCCTTTATTGGCGGCATAATCTGCTTCATAGGCATTATTGGTTGGTCCAATGAGCCTGCCGCAGAGGAACACCACGGTGGGGACGACCACGCCGGAGAGCACCCCATGGTCCATGGCGACGCCTGCCCGGGCGTGGTTGCTGCTGTGGCGGTACGGCCGGCCGGGATGGCCACGCCTTCGGTCAGGATGATCTGTTCCAATTGCGGCAACCAGTTGTCGGCCAGTTTCCGGTTCTGCCCCTACTGCGGCGGAGCGGTAGAAAATCCCGCTGAACCACAGCACGAGGAGGGGTAGAGTTGGCTCACCAGACTGCCCATCATACGGAAACGAGCCACCACGCGCCGGTGGCAGAGCACGTGGAGGAGCACACCACTACCGGTATTAACCACCGGAAGCTGTTGATGTGGGTGTTCCTCTCTTCGGACTGCCTCTTCTTCGGTTCCCTGATCGCAACTTACATGGTTTACCGGGGCCAGAGCCTGGTGGGGCCATACCCGGTGGACATCATTGATGTGCCCATCACCACCATCAGCACCTTCGTCTTGTTGTGCAGCAGCTTCGCCATGGTACGCGCCCTGGCCGCCACCAATGAGGACCGGCAGGGAGCCATCTTGTTCTGGTTGCTGACGACGGCTTTCCTGGGAGCCATATTCATCGGCTTCCAGGTTTACGAGTTCAACCTGTTCCGGGCCGAGGGGTTGAGGATAGACACCAACCTGTTCGGCAGCACCTTCTTTACCTTGACCGGTTTCCACGGCGCCCACGTGACGCTGGGTATAGTGTGGCTGCTGGGCCTGGCATGGATTGCCAAAAAGGGCAGGCTGGGACCCAAGACGGCATTGGACGTGGAATTGGCCGGCCTGTACTGGCACTTCGTTGACATCGTCTGGATTGTCATCTTTACGTTGATTTATTTGATTGGCGGTTTCGATACCGGACCCGCCGTGGACCCGTCCCTCGTACCGCACTCAATCACGGGCTTTCTCGGACTGATCTAAGGAGTTTCGGCGCATGAGTAGCGACCCCGGGGTTCACGAATCCCGCCATCCTACCCTCAAGCAGTACGTTGGCATTGCCATCTTCCTGTTTGTCATAACCATCGTTGAGTTTGTCATTATTCTCCCCCAGAATTTCCGGGGAGCGGGATGGACCATCGCGCCTCTGGCGATATTGTCGGCCATCAAGTTTGCCGCCGTAATCTTCTTCTACATGCACCTGAAGTTCGATAACCGGCTGCTGACCTGGGTGTTTTTGGGCGGACTGGCCCTGGGTTTCGCCGTGGTATTTGCCCTTGTCGGCCTGTTCGGGACTTACACGCCGTCACCCCGTGCCTGGGCGCAGGCCAATGCCGAACCCTGCCTGTTCGACCACGACCATGGCGGCTGCGTTGACCTGGCTGCGGCGCAGAGGGCCGCGGAGACGGAGACTCCGGAAACCCCCGCGGCTGAGGACGCGCCGCCGGCCGAACCCAGCCACACCGCGCCCGCGCCCTCCGGCGGCCTGGCCGCTGAAGGGCAAGCTTTGTTCACCGGCCGGGGAGTATGTATCACCTGTCACAAGATAGAGGGCGTGGAAGGCGCGGTCGGTATTCTTGGGCCCGATCTGACCAATGTGGCGACGGTCGCGGAGACTCGCCAGCCCGGAGTTTCAGCCGAGGAATACCTCGTGCAGTCCATTGTCGAGCCGGATGCCTACATTGTTGACGAATATCCTGCGGCCCTGATGAATGCCACGGTGGCCGGCCTGGCGCTAACCGATGCCGAAGTAGATGCTTTGGTCGCTTTCTTGCTGGAGCAAAAATAGTTTCCGCTCTGTTAGGCATGGCCCATTAACCGGTGTCCTTTAATTTGACCGCCCGGACCAAAACGGGCGGTCTTGATTTTATCCCCTCGCGGCACTGTGGGACGAATACATTTGGCCAAGACATAATTCCATTTAGTTGAGGCGTCCTGAATTGGCAACCATTCTTCACCTGGTTAGTGAGCAGGACTGGGAAACCGCGCGTTCCACGGGGCAATGGCGGCCACCCAGTCTTGATGAAGAGGGATTCATTCACGGTTCCGGCAATTCGGAGCAGGCGCTCCGGGTGGCTCAGCGACTGTACGCCGGCCGCGCTGACATGCTGGTGCTCGAGGTGGAAACGGAACGTCTGACTCATCCCCTGGTGGTTGAACCGAGCCGTTCCGGGGAGTTGTACCCTCACATCTACGGTCCCCTGGACGTGTCTGCCGTGCTAAGAGTCCTTAAGCTGGAACTCGATGAAGATGGCGGCTTTTCCATCCCCGATCTGTAGTGGTTTTGGACTCCCCGTAGCCCCCACACCGTGGCGAACACTGCCAGGACATATCCTGGGTCATAACTTGGTCCACTGCTCCATTGACCGGGGAACCTCAGAATCGGCGGGTGACAGGGATTCCACTGGCCGTCCCTTCATGAAAACAGCAGGCTAGTTGATTGTTCTTGAAATAGCATCCAGTCAAACAATCAGGCAGCAGTCTAAAATCCGCCCCACTGGAACCTGCCGGAGTTAGTTCCTGATGGCCTACAGCAACGCCGAGCTGGAATCCCTCCGCACTGCCATAGTCAATTTGCGCCGCCACGACGACACCCAGCGTGGGACCATTGCGGACGCCGTGGCGTCAGGCAAGTGCCCCTCTCATCTGGCGCCCTTCTATCCCGTGGCCGAAAGCTGCCCCGGTCTCTTCCAGAGGCTTACCTCTGACCCGCTCTTGCGGAGGTATGGATTTTATGCCCTCTTTCCCCAGCTATATACCCGGATTTACGGCGAAGGCAAGCGTCCTCGGGTTGCTTTTGACGGACGCACCCGGGGAAGGCTCGCCATATTCAGATTTGACGAGGAACCAGGAATTGTTGTGAAGCCCTGGCAGAACGGCCGGGAGGACGCAATTGCAAAATTGGCTGAGGACGGTGGAGCAGGTCCGCAGCAGTTACCGTCGCTGGAAGGGTACCTGGTCGAAAAACTGCTGCCGGGAGACTTCTTTACGGATTTGCCCCTGGAATCCCTGGCAGGTGACACCTTGTTCCGGGTAGGCCAGCGAGTGGGCGCCATCTTGGCCTCCCTGCACTCGCGGATGATCTGCTACAACGATACGACCCTGTCTGACCCCGATGGTAGGGCCCATCTCTTTATTGATTTTCAGGACAGCGGAAAAGAAATCTCCGAGCCTGGCTGTCGCCTCATAGACTTTGGTGTTTCGGTCTTGCTGGACCGTTTCCCCGACCTGGAGTTCGAGGAGGTATATAACCTGGTCCGAACAACGCCCGAATTCCGGCTGCTCTCCAGGATGGGGCTCGGCCCCCAGGAAATGGGACAGTTCCTGGCCCAATACCGGCATAGGCTCAGGGCCGTCTCGCCGGAAGAAATCCTGGGCAGGGATCTGCGAATCGCCGAAGAGGGCCTCCGACTGGTAGCCCGGCGCGTAGGTGATACCGGGACAGCCGCCTTGAAGGAAGGGATCGCGTCAGGCTATGGAAACGTGCTGTGAGTCGCGGTTCATTGCCCCGGACAGTGCCCTGTGTTGAGCCTTGAATGGAGCCTTGCTTCGGTCCTCCTCCAAAGGCGCCTCGCGGACTATAGTCAGTGCCCAGCCTGAAGCGGCCAGCCCGATTCTTCCTTCAGTCCAGGTAGGCGCCTCCCCGATGTCAAGCTGGTTCACCCAAAAG
>VXOH01000074.1 GCA_009840135.1 Chloroflexota bacterium
GGGTTCTGTTTCTTTTTTATGTCTCTGGGGTACAGGGTGGGGGAAGACTAAGGCGGCCTTTATCCGGCCGAGCTACAGAAAAAGGGCTCAATTAGAACAAGTCTCAGCGACCTTTCTTAGCGCAGGTCGTCGCCAAGCCCACTGAAGGTGGGAGAACCGTCTTGGGGAAAAGTCGGACGCGGAAGGAAGCTGCTCCCTCCTAACAGAAAGCAAACAAAGGCGACCAACTATTGGTTGCTTTTCCTGTTGCGTTCGGCGAGGCGGGAGCGTGTTCCATATACAAATATACCGGCCAGAGTGGCCAAGTCAAAGCCGATAAGCATACTGCCAGCCCAATCATGTCCGGTGGCTATGAGGTAAATCCCGCCGCCAATTACTCCAGCAGAAAGAAGAAAGCCCGCAGTCACCCCCCAAAGACTGCTTCTAATCTCCGAATGGACCGCTAACCGGTCCATTTGTATGCGGTGCGCCGCTTGGTCTTCGGCCATCTTCAGAATTCGGTCTGCCGCCCCAGGAATAACGTCGTCGTACGCTTGCAGCGCTCCAGGGGGAGGCAAGGGGCCCTGCCAGGCAATCGTGGTCTCCTGTATCTGCAAATCAGGGGTGTCGGCTGAGGATAAACCGAATTCAGCCTGCCCGGAGTCAGCCTCATCATCGGCACAAAGATTCGGCATGGATCTACACTGACTTCCTTAATTCATCCCGGTATTCGGCCTCGAAACGGCTCATGGCGTCCCACATATCCTGGCCTACTATTGCCCAATCCTGCTGTAATACTTCGGTATCTGTTTCCTCCGAAACGTCGCCATATCCGAGCCTGAGCAACACACCGCTCCAATCAAACATGCAGGCCAAGCCAGTCACAAAAGATGGCCGTGCATAAGGGAAAACTCTCTCTATTCTCATGGATTACTCTCCGGACACCCAGGCCGCCACCAAATCGGAGGTATCTAATGGATACTATTGCAGGGAGCTATAACCGACTCGGCAACCCTACGCCGCCGGGCGGTTCGTAACCTCCGGGTCCACCTTCCGTCGCAGGAACTTGCCGCTGCTGTGTCCCGTTTTCAGCCGGCCGTCCTCCACCGCCACCATGCCCCGTAAGATGGTCATTACCGGCCAGCCCGCCGCCTCGAAGCCTTCCCAGATGCTGTAGTCGGAAATGTGGAAGTCATCCATGGTCAGCGGCCGCTTGACGTTGGGGTCAATCAGCACAATGTCGGCATCGCTGCCCGGGGCAATTACCCCTTTGCGCGGGTACAGACCCATTATCTTCGCCGCATTGGCCGACGTAACATCCACGAACCGCTGCAGGGACATGCCCTGTCTCACCACTCCCT
The DNA here is from genome assembly GCA_009840135.1 of Chloroflexota bacterium. Classification (GTDB taxonomy): domain Bacteria; phylum Chloroflexota; class Dehalococcoidia; order Lucifugimonadales; family UBA3495; genus Bin22. Next base: position 1,341 of record VXOH01000074.1, read on the forward strand.
CGCTGTAGGTAACGCCCATTCGGGTCTCTGCGCCGTTGTGCCCTCCGGTTACGTCCGTCACCAGCCGACCCGAAATCTTCACGTCCCAGTTGGTGCAGTATTCGTCCGTTGCCATGGTGCTAAGGCCGCCCTGGATTATGCCCCGCCAGAGGGATTTCCGGTCTTCTTCCGACTTCAGGGAGGGATAGGTGTGGTACTTCATGCCGTTTTCTTCCTTGTAGTTATCGGCATTGAAGCAACAGTAGTTGTGCAGCGTCTCGCCGTACACCGGCCGGCCGTCGGCCCGGGCTTCCAGTACCGCCTGCAGCCCCTCCCGCGCGCTGACGTGGACAAAGTAAACCGGCGAGCCCGTCCACTCAGCGACCCGCAGCACCCGCCGGAAGGACACGTCCTCCGACTCGTTGCTGTGGACCAGGTGCATGTTCCACCACTCGGTCTGCTCCTGCTCCGTCAGCTTGTTGTACATGTGCTGCACCATGTCGTCGTCCTCGGCATGGACCATCAGCATGGCGCCGTTCCGCTGGATTTGCTCCATCAGGTCGTGCATGTGGCCCGTCCGCACCATGCGGGGCTCCCCGGCCATGCTGGGCGGGCGGATGTTGGTGGTGAAGATTTTTACGCTGGAGAAACCGTCCTGAATGTGCTCATTCAACTGGCCCAGCACGTTGTCGGAAATATCACCCAGCAACATCAGGTGGTGGGCGTAATCGGCGTAGGAGTTGCCCTGCCATACGTTGGTGCGCTCCTGGATAGCCTGGCTTATGTCAATTCCCGGGTACTGGATGGCAAAGTCCAGAATGGTGGTGGTGCCGCCGAACAGGGCCGCCTGGCTAACCTGGTCCGGGGGCGCCGTCTTCAGGTCGCCATGTCCCATTATGGGAGCATAAACGTGGGCGTGGGGCTCAATGCCGCCGGGCACAACCACCTTTCCCGAGGCGTCTATCACCCGGGCCGCTTCCTCCGTGAGGGTGTGGTTGGCGGCAACGGCGACAATCTTTTCTCCCTGCACGGCGATGTCCCAATCGCCAACTCCCCAGGGAGTAACTACCTGGCCGTTACGAATAATCAAGTCAAACATAGTTGCCCTCCTGTCCCCGTCTATACGCTGCTCCGTCCAAGTTTTCGCCGAGGCATCCGCACTCCCGCAGTTGCCCTGTTATTGTACCCTAAAACCTCGGATTGAAACTGAGCGACTATCCCAAGGCACTGCTCCAATTCAGGTGGTCTGCTGGTGGAACCGCCGTCAATGCCAAGGGCAGGTGTTTCGCTAACCGCCCCTGCCGGCAATAAGACCATCCAAAACGAGAGCGCTACCCTGTCCCAACCAATCCTGCTTTCATCAAGGGGGAAGGAATTTTGAAATGGCTTCCAGGAGAAGGGCCGGGGCTGAGGGCATCCAGCCTTGTCTCGCCTGGACCTCATTAGAACGGAATGCTCATCCCATTGTGGCATTGGTTTAGTCCCCCGCCGATGGCGCGCGGCTGGATTGCGGGTTGCTGCGGTATTCATCGGGCAGCGCATCTTCCCAGTGGGGCAGTTGATGGTGGCCGGTATTAGGCAGCAACGCAATGGAGACCACACCCAGCGCGCTCAGCACCAGCGAAGCGGCGACGGTGGCCGTGAAATCACCGGAATTAACGAAGGCGGGATAGCTGAAGCCCTCGGTCAGGTCTCTCAGCAACCCTCCTATGGCGGCCCCGGAGGCCATGCCAAATCCCGCGCCCATCATCTGGAAACCGTAAGTGGTGCCTATGGGCGCGTTGCCGTAGTATTGCCGGTTGATTATGGGGAACGCCGTCATCTCTCCGCCAAACCCGATGCCGAAGAGAATGGCAAACAGGTAGAACATCCACGCGGTGTCCGCGAAGAACAGCAGAAATACCGGCGCCACCTGCAGGAAGAAGCAGACCCCCATCACGCCCTTGCTGCCCAGGTGGTCGGCCAGGATCGGCACCGCGAAACGGGTCAAGGTGCTGGTTACCGTCAAGGCGATGAAAGTACCCGCCGCCAGCCCCTTGGGAACCCCGGCCTCTTCAGCCATGGCCACGATGTAAACCATGACAATGGCATGGCCGGCGCATCCCCAGTAATGGATGCCGATGAGGTTCCAGAAAGCGGTGGTTGGCAGCACCTGCCTGAGGAAAATCTTGGACCTGGTTTTGGCGGCATCCCCCGATTGCAATTGCCGGACCGGTTCGTCCGCGGACATCCCCAGAGGTCTGAGCCCCAAGGAGGCAGGTTCGTTATAAAAGAGCCGGACCAGACCCAGCAACAATACGCCGCCCAGTATGCCGGGAATCCAGAAGGACGCCCTCAGTCCCTTTTCTTCATCACCAAAGAAGGACTCAATCCCGGGAATCCAGCCAACCCACCAGCCTGGCTCGCCGCTGAACACGGCGATGATGAAAAGGATTATAGGCACCGCTACCAGGGGCCCCAGCCCCTGGGATGCCTGCAGTACCCCCATGCCCACTCCCAGTTGGCGGTGGAACCACTGGGTCACACCGGCGGTCAGGGGAACCTGGAAAATCCCCATGGCCGCGCTGAGGACGATGCCGAAATAGAGGTAAAACTCCCAAAGGCTGTTTACGGTCGCAGTCAGGACCATTCCGGCAACAAACAGTACAGCCCCGATTACCATGGTAACCCGAACGCCGTAGCGGTCTCCCAACCAGCCCGCCGGAGTACCGAACATGCCCGAAACAACCCACTGAAGCGAAAAAGCCAGTCCCACCATGCCGTAACTCCAGCCGAAGGTCTCCACCAGCCTGGGTATCAGGATGCTGGAGGAAGTGCGGAAACTGGAGGAGCTGAGCCGCATCAGCGCGGCGGTGGCCACGATTACCCAGGCGTAGTGGACTTGACGATCTCCGAAAGCCAGCTGGGTAGGACGAAGGTTGATGTTAAGCAAGAGGGGGTCCTTTGTGGGGCGCCTGGTATAGAGCTGGTTAATTTGGGCTTATACTGCTTTTAATCCTGAGTTCTGTCAAGGAATTTGGGTGACTGGGGCGGCAACCTGACGCCAGAGGGCTCGCCAATTGTCGCGGTTTAAATCCGGATCCACGTTGGTATCGTATTTTCGATGGTCGCTCTTCTTTTTTCTCATCGGTTCGCGCATCGGTCTTTTGCGCCAACAGAAGCCTGAAAGAGATGTATGGCAAAGACTACTGCATCGTCCAGGGACAATCACAATCGGCAGCCAATAATGACCGGGTGGCTGGTTCTGTGGCCTGCCCTTTTGGCCCTGGCGGGGGCGTTAACGGCCTGTGAATCCCAACCCACCGCCGCGACTGAACCCACTCCCACGCCTCCCCTCACCATCGCCTCCAAAATCGCTTCCACCACCATTCCCACGCCAACGACAGCACCCTTGCCAACAGTGAATCCGTCTCCAACGCCCACGCCGGAACCAGCCTACGGTCCGGAGTACTGGAATCCGCCTACTGATTACTACGGCGAACCCGTTTACGGCGGAACTCTCCGCATCAATTACGAGGACCCCCTGGAGCACGCGAACACCTGGGGGGCGCATTCCGGCCCTGCTTCCAGGTACAGGATCCCCACCGGTGCGTTCCTGCTGATGGAAAATCCTTACGACCCCCTGGGAGACGTAATCCCCGACCTGGCAAAGAGCTGGGAACTTCATGAAGACCAGAGTGGCGTCACCTTCCACCTCCGGGAGGCCGTCCAGTGGCACAACAGGGAGTTCTTTACCTGCGAGGATGCCAGGTTCACTCTTGAGACCATGATTACCGGCGAGGGCCTTACCGCCAGCAGCTTGCGGCACAAGCTGGGCCACCTGGTAATGGAAGAGATGGCATGTACCGACAATTCCACCCTGTCAATCAGGTTCACTCAGCCTTACGTTACGGGACTATTTGCTTTCTCGGACCGCAGGGCTCTTGTTTTCAACAAGGCCTGGTTCCTGGAGGGCGGCGAGGAGGCCATGTTCCAGGACGTCAGCATGGGGATTGGCCCATTCAAGTGGGGCGAGGGCCAGCGGGTGGGGCATGACGCCCAACGTTTCGAGAGGAACCCCCACTATTACATCCCGGAACTCCCCTACCTGGACCGGCTGATTATCTACGGCATTCTGGACGAAAGCGCTCAACAGGCGGCCCTTCTGACCCACCAGACGGATTGGCACTGGGTACGCAACTGGGACCAGTACCGGGTTTACGTGGACCACGACCACATTAAGACCGTCATACGACCCACTCGTGGGCACTTGCGTTTTTGGATAAACGCCCGTAACGCACCCTTCGACAACGTGAGGGTGCGCCAGGCCATTGTTATGGTGCTGGGGCGTAGCGCGGCCATTAAGCAACTGCTCAACGGACACGGGTCGGTGGGGGGATTTGCGTACCCTCCCGGCAGCAAATGGGAACTGCCGGAAGAACTGCGTTGCTCTGTGCCGGGATGGTGCGAGTCCGAGGACTGGCAGGCCAACTGGGCCGAGGCCAGGGCGATACTGGTAGAGGAAGGCTTCGACTTTGATATTACATACCCCATGACCGTGGAAACAGACCTCCTGTTGCAAAAGCAAGCCTCATTCATTCAGGGCCAGCTGGGACTGCTCGGCGTAAAGACCGATTTTGACTGGCCCACACAGGGGAGAAGCGGATGGGGCGATTTCATACCAACATTCAGCACGGTCTTGGCCGATGACCCCAATCTCGGGGCTGCTCGTTATCTCCGCTGTGACTCCGTCTCGAATTTCTGGACTCCTGGCGGGCCGTGCGACGAAAACATTGAGAGTTTGCTGGCGCAGGCCGAGGTGGAGACGAACTTTGAAAAACGGCTGGCCCTGGCCCACGAAATCGAACTGGCGGCCATGCGGCAGTACAGCTCCATCCCCGTTTATTGGCGGCAGGAAGCCGCTGCCTTCTGGCCCGAGGTGCGGGGATACGTCCATTTTCCTCAGCCTTCCGGCTCCTTCCTGAGATTCATGCACATGTGGATTGACCCGAACCACCTGGGAGATGCCGGCAACGCCGGGCAGACGACAGGAGTGCCAGGCGGGATGTAGTTGAGCTGGCCGGTTCGGGGCTCAAATGTGCAACTTTGGCTCTATTCCGCTACAATTCCTCTAACAGATCCCCTTATAGACACCGGAATAATCCAGCGTACCCCTTCTCTGTACGCAACTCCTCAAGGTGGTTCTTTGGCATGGTTACGTTGCTTAGAAAAATAATCGGCGATCCGGGCGAGAAAGCAATTGACAAGATCGCCCAAACCGTCGTCCCTGAAATCAACAACCTGGAACCCGAGATGCAGGCCAGGTCCGATGAACAGTTGGGAGAGCTGACCCAACAGTTCCGTGACCGGCTGGCGGGGGGCGAAACCCTGGACGATATCCTCCCTGAGGCTTTCGCCGCGGTCCGCGAGGTGGCGCGGCGCAACCTGGGCCAGAGACACTACGACGTACAGCTGATCGGCGGCATTGTCCTGCACCGGGGACAGATTGCAGAGATGAAGACCGGCGAGGGCAAGACCCTGGTGGCCACCCTGCCCGTGTACCTGAATGCCCTTACCGGAAAGGGCGTCCACGTGGTAACCGTCAACGACTACCTGGCCCGCCGAGACCCCGTATGGATGGGGCCGATATACCGCAACCTGGGCCTGACCGTCGGGTGCCTGCAGCACGACTCCGCCTTCATGTACGACCCGGGCGTCGAACGGGGCCCCAACGGTATGAGATTCCTGCGCCCCGTTTCCCGGCAGGAAGCCTACCAGGCGGACGTGCTCTACGGCACCAACAGCGAATTCGGTTTTGATTACCTGCGGACCAACATGGCCCGGGAAAGCGACCAGCGGGTGCAGGGCAGCCTGCATTACGCCATCGTTGACGAAGTGGACAACATTCTGATTGACGAAGCGCGCACGCCCCTGATAATCAGTGGCCCCGCTCCCCGGCAAGATGAGGACTACCGCAAGTATGCCCGGCTTATCAATCGCCTTAACGAGCAGGACTACATCATTGACGAAAGGACCCAGGCAATTTCCCTCTCACAGGAGGGAATCGAGAAGATGGAGCAGTGGGTCCAGGTAGATAACCTTTACGACCCCGGAAATTTTCACCTCGTCCATTACGTGGAAAACGCCCTTACCGCCCGGGTCCAGAAGCAGCGGGACAAGGACTACGTGGTGCAGGAAGGCGAGGTGATAATAGTTGACGAGTTCACCGGCCGCCTGCAGTACGGCCGCCGCTGGTCCGACGGCCTGCACCAGGCCGTGGAGGCCAAGGAGGGGGTGAAGATCCAGGAAGAAACCCTTACCTATGCCACCATCACCCTCCAGAACTATTTTCGTATGTACGAGAAGCTGGCCGGCATGACCGGTACCGCTTCCACCGAGTCCGACGAGTTCTACAAGATTTACGGCCTGGATGTGGCGATAATTCCCACCAATTTGCCCATGGTACGGGATGACAAGCCTGACCTCGTCTTTCAGAGCGTCGATGGCAAGCGCCGCGCGGTGGTGGAGGAGGTCGTTCGCATTCACCAGACCGGCCAGCCCCTGCTCATAGGCACCGCATCGGTTGAAGGCTCTAACGAGTTGAGCGGGCATTTGAAAAGGCGGGGAGTAAAGCACGAGGTGCTGAACGCCACCAACCACGCCCGGGAGGCCGACATTGTGGCCCAGGCGGGGCGCTTGGGAGCCGTAACCGTGTCAACCAACATGGCCGGCCGCGGCACCGACATAGTCCTGGGGGGCGCCAACACCGACGATCCGGACTGGCTTGAAGAACACAATAAGGTGATCGAACTTGGCGGCCTCTACGTTCTTGGCACGGAACACCACGACGCCCGCCGCATTGACAACCAGCTTCGGGGCCGTTCCGGTCGCCAGGGCGACCCGGGAACATCCCAGTTTTACGTGGCGCTGGAAGACGAGCTAATGCAGCGTTTCGGCGGCGACCGCATCAAGTCGGTTATGGGCTGGACGGGCATGGACGATGAAACGCCCATTGAAAACAAGCTGATATCCAAGTCCATTACCGGCGCCCAGGAAAAGGTGGAGGGCTATCACTTCGACATACGCAAGCACCTGCTGAACTTCGACGACGTCCTCAATGCCCAGCGGACGGCAATTTACGACAAGCGGGAGCAAGTCCTTAACGATTCCAACCTTCGGGAAACCGTGATCGAAATGCTCCGGCAGGTGTTTTCCGGGCTGGTGAGGCAATACCTGCCCGATCGCCATTCGGACAACTGGGACGTGACCGGCTTTGTTTCGGAACTGGCCCTCGTGGCGCCTCTGCCCCCGGCCCTGGCCGATGAAGACCTGGTCCTTCAACTGGAGTGGCAGCAAGTGGCCCAAGTCCTGGAAGACTATGCCGAAGAGCTGTACGCGCAACGCGAGAAGGAGCTGGGGGAAAACGACCTGGGCGCCCTGCAACGCATGCTGCTCCTCTCCGCCGTGGACCACCACTGGCGCAATCACCTCACGGAAATGGAGAATCTGAGGACGGGCGTGGGGCTGCATGCCTATGGGCAGCGGGACCCCCTGGTGGTTTACCGCACCCAGGGATACCGGGAATTTGAGGAACTGTGGAATACCATCAGGACCAATCCGATGGTTGAACTGGGCGAGGGCGTTACCGCGCCCTTTTTCCGCGTTCTCCTGAGCGTATCTCTGGCCCGGCCCGCTCCCAGCCGGCCATCAACCCTTCGCCAGAACAGTTCTCCCGAGGCCGCTCCCCGACAGCCGGCGTCCGCCAATGGCCGCCAGGCCAGCCCCAACGGGTCCAAGATAGGCCGGAATGCCCGGTGCCCCTGCGGCAGCGGCAAGAAGTACAAGCGCTGCTGCGGCGCCAGAGTTTGACCCTTCAGCGCACCCTGTTTTCTTACAGATTCCGTCCCCGCAACAGGTGAGATAAGAGCATGAGCCTGGTCATCCGGATTGTCCTGCACGTGGCGCTATTCCTGGTGGCCGTGATAGTTTTCTACCTGGGCCTGGGGGTTGGGCTGGCGCTTAATCCCGCCATCGGCATGGTCCTCTGGTTCGTATCCGGCGCCCTGTTTGCCGGCAATCTGTTATGGCTGATGCTGTACCTTTGGAAACGGCGGGAGCCGGCGTAGAGTCTTTTTGCTGTTACGCCCTGCCAGGCCAACAAGATTGTCTTTACGGTTGGAACGGGAGTCCGTTCGTGGTGAGCTTGTCGAATCCGCCTGAGGCGGACGGCCCTTCGACAAGCTCAGGACGAGCGGAATATAACCCATCATTTCAAAGTTATTAGCCTACCAGACTGGTATTTGAAGATAAGCGTGGACATTCAGGGCAAGAAGCAAGGCCTTAGCGGATCCGCTTGCTACCGCCGTCTCCAAGTTCTTGCCTTATACACCTGTTTTCCTCAAGCGCAGCGAATTGCTCACGACTGTTACTGAACTGAAAGCCATGGCCAGGGCGGCCAGCACCGGATTCAGAAACCCCTGGTCTCCGAAGAAGAACTCCAGCCCCGAGGGAACTCCGCCCGCGGCCGCAAATACGGGGTAGAGGACTCCCGCCGCCACGGGAATCAGCATGACGTTATAGAAGAAAGCCCAGAACAGGTTCTGCTTGATGGCCCGCATGGTCTGGCGGCTGAGCTGAAGAGCCGTGATTACGCCGCCAACGTCATTGCCCATAAGCGTTATGTCCGCTGACTCCATGGCTACATCTGCGCCGGCCCCCATGGCCAGACTCACATCAGCCTGCGCCAGGGCGGGAGCGTCGTTGATGCCGTCGCCCACCATGGCAACCACCCGGCCCTCACCCTGGAGCCGCCGGATAACTTCCACCTTGTCCGCGGGAAGGGTCTCCGCCTCAACCCGGGAAATGCCCAGGTTGCCGGCAACGTGATGGGCGGTCCGGCGATTGTCCCCGGTCAGCATCACAACCTGCAGGCCCATGTCCCGCATCCGCGCCACCGAAGCATGGGAATCGGCCTTCGGCAAGTCCGACAGCCAGACAACGCCTGATACGGACCCATCCCGGGCCACGACCACCGGGGTCTTGCCCTCGCCGGTCAGCCGGTCGAGTGTGTCTTCCAGGCCGGTGAGCTCGATTCCCTGCTCGGCCAGCAGGGACGGGCTGCCCAGAAGTATCCCGCGCCCGCCGACCAGTCCGGTCACTCCCCGGCCGGGCAGGGCCTGGAAGTCGGCTACCTCCTCCACCTCAATACTCTGCCGGCTCGCTTCTTCCACCACGGCCAACGCCAGCGGATGCTCGGAACCCTGTTCCACACTGGCGGCCAGCATCAACAACTCATGCGCAGAAACGCCGGCGCCGGTCGGAAGGACGTCCGTGACCATGGGTCTGCCCTGGGTCAGGGTCCCTGTCTTGTCCAGGACGACCGTATCCACCCGGAAGGCGGTCTCAAGAGCCTGGGCGCTGCGAATGAGGATTCCTCTTTCCGCACCCTTTCCGGTACCTACGATGACAGCAGTGGGGGTGGCCAACCCCAGGGCACAGGGGCATGCGATAATCAGCACGGCCACCAGCGTCAGGACCGCGTAGGTCAGAGCCGGCGCCGGACCTAGCAGTAGCCAGAAGAGGAAGGCGGCCAGGGCAACACCGCCCACCGCCGGAACGAAAACCGCAGCCACCCGGTCGGCGACCCGCTGTATGGGAGCCCGGCTGCCCTGGGCCTCCTCCACCAGCCGGATAATCTGGGCCAGGGCCGTATCCTGTCCCACCCTGGTCACCCGGAACCTGAAGAATCCGGTGCTGTTCAGTGTTGCCCCGTAGACGAGGGATCCCGGGCCCTTGTCCACGGGCATGCTCTCACCCGTCAGCATGGACTCGTCCACTGAAGAGCTACCCTCCACCACCTCCCCGTCCGACGGCACTTTTTCCCCTGGCCGTACTGCCACTAAATCGTCGGGGACCAGGTCGCTCACCTGGACCTCTACCTCCAGGCCGTCCCGGACCACTCTCGCGGTATTGGGCTGCAACCCGATCAGGCGGCGAATAGCCTCTGAAGTGCGGCCCCTTGCCCGGGCTTCCAGGAACCGGCCCAGCAGTATCAGCCCGATTATCAGGGCGGCGGTATCGAAGTAAACCTCCGGGCCGATTCCCCTGGCAGCCAGCCAGTCCGGCACCAGGGTTGCCAGCAAGGTCATTGCCGCGCTGTACCCATAGGCCACGGTGGATCCCAAGGCCACAAGGGTATGCATATTGGCGGCGCCATGCCGCAAGGCCGGTATTCCGGAAGTGTAGAAGGGCCAACCGGACCAGAACTGGACAGGCGTGGCAAGAGCCCAAAGAATCCAGGGCCAGAAGGCCCATTGCCCCAGCTTCAGTCCATAAAGAGATTCGGACCAGGGCAGGAAGTGCATGGAGCCCAGCATCAGGATAATGCCGACGGTTACGGCAAATACGCACCTGTTCCTGTAGTGCCGTATTTCCTCGGTACGGGAAAGGCGCTCCAATTCCGCGGCGCCGTCCCTGGCATCGCCTTCAACGCTCACCAGTTGGTAGCCGCTTTCCTGCAAGGCGTCACGAAAGTCGGAAATTCCCGCCAATCCGGGTATGTATTTGACCCGCGCCCGTTCCGTCGCCAGGTTAACCGAGGTATCCATTACACCGGAAAGGTTATCCAGGGCATGTTCCACATGGATAACGCAGGCGGCGCAGGTCATCCCGCCCACATTAAAGGTGGCGTCAACCGTACCGATGGAATACCCCGCGTCCTCCAGGGAATGCCGCAGGGCCCCGAGGGGAGCCGCTTCCGATTCCAGGAGGACAGCCGCCTTTTCGGTAGCCAGGTTGACCGTCGCCGAAACAACGCCGGGCGTCTCCCGGAGCGCGCGCTCCACATGGGCTACGCAGGCTACGCAGGTCATACCACTTATGGGAAGGATTAATTCGTTGGCATTGTCCTGATGGTTGTTCAACGCAGCCCTCGCGGGACAAATTAAATGGCAGGAAAGCCTTAAAACGGCCAAGGTCAAATGCAGGTCCCGGGTAATGTTGTGACCATTATAGAACATGGGGGCGCCGGAGGGTTAAGGCCTTTCCCGTCCTGAACCTCAAAAAGGAAAGCCCCCGAACTTGCCGGGGGCTTTGGCTTGCGGGGTACGTTTACGGGAAGGAGGAGAGGCTAGTCGTAGCAGTAATACCGTACTCCCGCAAAGGGCATCGAAAAGTTCCAGGTCGGCGCCGTAACGGCAAACTCACGGGTCTGTTCCTTTTCGTTCTCGGTGGCCTCCATGATTTCCGCCACCTGCCGGTCTATTTCCTCCTCCAGGATACTGTCAACAAATTCAGCTTGATCGCGCAACTCCAGACTTACCATGGTGTCACCTCCTTCTTGACGAATTAAACGAACAAACGATGAGATTCCATGCACCAGGCATATCTGCTTGCCTGGCATCCGGCCAAGTTACAGTATGCCGCCACCGTACCTCTCGTTTCGCGCCTCGGCCCTGACTCTGTCCAGACGCTGCCGGTCAGTGGATGCCGGGCCGGTCAGCTTATCCAGAGTGGAACCCACCTCTCGGGCTACACGGTGGAAGGGGCCCTGATGGGAGTGAGGGAGGTCTCGGTTGTGGTTAAAATGAATGTGAATATGCATCATCTACCTCCAGTCTCTTCTCTCTACGAAGTAGATCGTACACCATGATATGACTTGTGTCAAGTCAAATAATCCTATAGACAGCAATGTGATTATTTTCACTAAACTCATATGTGAAAAGCTTCACTATGTCAACAACGGCATGCCGCCGAATCAGCGACAGGCGCCGGGATCAGCCCGGATTGGCTCAGAAAGGCAAGGCTCCCACGTTTGACGGGAGCTTCGCAGGGGGTCAGGCGAGCGGAACGTAGACCGGTCCTGCCGTTGGGCGCCCGGCTACAGCCAGGCTAGCGGAGACAATTTCCCAGTTCGGGAGTGTTGAAAAAGTGGCTCACCGCGTGGTCAGGTCCGAGAGATGTTATGGCGGAACCCTGGGGTCAGCAGGTGGGTAGGAGATGACGGTACGGCGCCAGATGACCTTGCACAGCAACCGTGGGAGGGTTTTAAGAGTTCATATCGGCGGTTGGCGCAACGGCAGGTGACACCGGTGCTGGCGGCCCGACGCCACTGCTCAACCTGCGCATCAGCTTCAGCACGTTATGGGCAAAGGCAGCCATGTACCCCTCGCAGTCCACTTTCCCCAGTCCCCGCAACCGGATCGAGCCCAGTTCAGCCCGTCCAGGGAGGCGAATATCCCTTCCGCAATGGTGATACGCCTTCGCCGTTCCCGCCGGTAAGCGGCGGTCCGGTTCCGCTCCCGGGCTGTCAGGTAAACAGGGTGGTACATGGTGAGGGTGAATAACCGCCTTTTCTGTTTGGTCGGAAGACAAGCGTCTTTGATGGGGAAAGCCTGGCAATCCTTCTGACGGGCCACGTACCGGCAGGTGCGACTGCGCTTGCGGTAACTACCGCGCCGAAGCATTTTCCATTGCGGACAAACCAGGTGGTCGCCTTGATAGAGGAAAGCCCCAGTGAAAACCATGCTGGTCTCCCGCCTGGGATGAATGGGATTGCAGGCGGTGATGTTCCCTTATTCCAGCAGTTCACGCAACGAACCCTCGCTGTAACCCGTGTCAGCGGCCAGGGAAGCCGGTTGCAGGGGCAGCCGGTCCAGCAAATCGGGGAGGGCCCTGGACTCTCATTCCGAAGCATGGGTGACGCTTCTGGACAGGATGAAGCCACCCAATCCGGTTGATGAAGTGGCTAATGCTGGAATGGTCGAACACCGGATCGTCAATGGTCCGGAAACAAGACCAGCGGTAGGCCAGATTCTCGGATATGGCTGAGCAGAGTCTCCGGAAGGAGGCGATGTTGTAGAGGGAGCTGATGAGCAGGGCCCTGACCATCACCTCGGGGTGAATCGCGGGTCTGCCGAAATCGGGGCAGTAGCGATCTTCGAGCGGCTACGCCAGCTTGGTGAAGTCCAGTTGCCCATCGATCTGGAACATCAGATGGTCGGAGTCGATAGATGGTTGGAGTCGATGAAATCGCGAAGCTGCCTGGAGGTGAACTGGAACAGGGCGGAATCCCTACGGAATCGGTCCAGGGGTTCAGGCATCACTTCCCCTCCACAACGGCTGAGTACACCCCAATTGTACCTCGGCGGGGGTGTGACAACTGCCTCTGGTGGCCCCGGTGCAACTCAAGGCGTCGAAGGCCATTCCTGGAGGGGCATAGAACCCTCTCATCCTATCCTTTTTTCTCCCTGAAAGCGTACGCGCCAAACTCCCTCCTGGCCGGGGCCTCAACAATGGGCCGTCACAACTTCTCCCCAATCCAGGACGAGTACCTGACCAATGCCGGCAAGCGCCTCGTCCCCAATAGCTGGACTGGCAAAGACTCTTGTCTTATAATTGCTTCTAACCTGGTGAGGGGCATTCATAGAAATGCTTAATGCTGCACGATTTCTGCTGCTGTTTACCATCCTATACAACGTTGCTGAGGGCACAATTGCCATCTGGTCCGGTATCGTTGCTGGCAGCTTCGCCCTGGTCTTCTTCGGGGCTGACAGCTGCATCGAGGTGGCGGCCGCCTCCCTCGTGCTCTGGAGGGTGGGCATCAAGGATGGAGAGTATGCTGAGGCAGTGGAGCAGCGGGTAGTCCGGTTCATAGGTTGGACGTTTATCGCCCTGTCCACCGCCATCGTGTTGCAGTCAGCGTGGGCTCTTTCAGAGCGAAGCGGCGCCGAGGAATCCCTTGTGGGCATCGGGCTGGCGCTGGCCTCGGTCATCCTGATGCCCCTGATAGCCGTCTGGAAACTCCGCATCGCATCCCAGGGCAATCTTCAGTCCTTAGCCATAGAAGCGAAGGAGTCATTGGCCTGTGCGATCCTCTCCCTTACCTTGCTCATCGGCCTAGTAGCCAATGCCACCTTGGGCTGGTGGTGGCTGGACGCGGTAACAGCCCTGTTGCTGGTCCCCTGGCTGCTGCGAGAAGGATTGGGCGGGATTCGCAAAACGGGACCTTCCGACGCTCTGGAGATCTGCACCTGCCGGTGCTGCTGGTTCGGCCTGAAGACGCGCAGGCCAGCCCGCTCCGCAACCTGAGACAGAGCGAGTTCATGCTCGCGCTCCGGGCTTGGGTATTGTATTGAACCGGTAGGACCTGGATGGGTTTGGGCTGTGACTCGAACAGCCGCATGGACAAAAAGAAGAGCCCTTCCGGCGATCGCGGAAGGGCCCCTGGCAAAACGCAGTGGTAGGGGTGTTCAGCCTATCTGGCTATGCTGGTGGAGTCCAACTGCATTTCCAGTCGTTGAGACTTGTCCAACTCCCGCTTGATGCGTTCCTGTTCGGTCATGGCCGGACCGGATACCCAGGCATAGGCAACTATGATGCTCTGGGCGACCCGTTCGAGAACGCTGGATGTCTCGAGGACTGATGTGGTGTTGGTCTGTTCTTCCATAACTTGTTCCCTCCTGTTCCGGCAGCGCCGGAAGTTAATCTGCTTGTTTAAAGGACACCATGGCCGTATTTATCGCTCCTGACTTCGGCCTTTAACCGGTTGTACCGCTGTTGCTCCGACATCGCCGGACCGGCGACCCAGTCCAGGGCATGACCCAGATCTCGGCCCAATCGAGTCAGAAATCCGTCGTGATGGTGGTCAAAATGGATACGCAACTGAACGCTCATCTCTTGCCTCCTTTACCGCTAATCACTAGATACTGATTAGCATTTACTATTGAATATAATGATACACTGCCCTCATTATCTTGTCAAGAAATATTGTTAAGATTTTGTTATCTTTTTGTGAAATAGCGATTACCGTTTTGGTCACCATTTATTTGATGATGGGCGCTCCTCCGGCCCAATCGAATCTCCCGCTCTGAGCGAGGCAGGAGATGATGCAAACCGGTTCTCGCAACAAGAAAAGGGGGCAAGCTGCTGGCTCGCCCCCTTTTGTGATCGGAGTTGGCGCTGTCCCTGGTGTTTCAGACCCTGGAGTAGCTCAATTTTTCAGGCGGTGGCCTCCCAATGGCCGCCGCCATGCATAGCTTCCCGAAAGCGCACGATAGCGTCAATATGCTGCTCCACGCCGGATAACCCGCTGCGCCGGGCCTCGACTGTGACGCTTACCGCTCCCAGTTCCTGCCAGCCACGGACCTCGTCCACCCAATCCTCCGGCTGCTTGTCCTCCATGCGAATGCGGCCCTCTATGCCTACAGTCGATTCATCCCTCCCCGAAGCCCGCACCAACTCGCGCAGCTTATCAATCGCCTCCCTGCCGGGTTGCTGGGGTTCGAAGTTGGGAAACCAGCCGTCGGAAATTGTGGCGATGCGGCGCAAGACCGGTTCCGGCGGAAGGGGACTGGCGCTGCTGCCGGCCCCCAGCCATACGGGGATAGGCCGCTGCACGGGCAGGGGATTTATGCCCGCGTTATCAACGCGGTGCCAGCGGCCGTGAAAGTCAACCACTTCATTGGTCCAAAGCTCCCGCATCAGCGCGATTTGCTCCTCGCTGCGGCGACCCCGGTCCCGGAAATTGCGGTTTAGCGCCTCGTACTCGACGTGATTCCAGCCCACGCCGATGCCGAGACGCAGGCGCCCGTTGCTGAGGACGTCAACCGCCGCAGCCTGCTTGGCAACCAGGGCCGTGGCCCGCTGGGGAAGGATGAGTATGCCGGTGGTCAGCCCGATGCGGTCGGTTATCGCGGCCAGGAAACCCAGAGTCGTAAAGGCCTCGTGGATTACCGCACGGTGGGTGTAATACCCGCCCGCCACATGTTCGTGATGATCGGAACTGGCTCCCAGGACATGGTCGGCGATAAACAGGTGGGAATAACCCAACTCTTCGGCGGCCTGGGCATACTCGCGTATGGCGCCGGGGTCGGCCCCGATTTCGGTCTGGGGGAAGATGGCTCCTATTTGCATGGCGCTCCTGATACCAAAGCTATTTGAGACTCGGATAACGACAAGAAACCACAAACGAAAGATGACTCCATTAGCAGGGATTTGCGATTTGGTTCAAAGCGGCCATAGTGTCGTCTCGAAACCTTATCCAAGAAGGGACTTGCTCTAGCAGATTTCCTACCGGCAGGTTTTCCAGAAGTATTCGTCTGTGGTGCGGAAAGTCTCGCCTTATTCTTGCGAGGCGCCGGCCGCTTTGTCCACTAGCAGTCTCTATGGCATCCTGCAGCATCTGCTTGGCATCCGATACTTCTTCAACTCTTGCTGGCAAGGGCAGGGGTAGAGGGACTGAAGACCGGGGATTGCCCACCACCCTGCGTATGGCAGTTTCATCGAGGAGGAGCCAAGTTTCCATTACTTGGACTGGCACTACCGCTACCCAGAGACCACGGTAACTCGATTCGGCCATGGCTGCTGCAATCTCCTGCCGTCTCCTCTCAGGGCCAGCGCCAGCCATATCATGCTGCGAATCGGCGTCCCGGTGTACCAACAGCAGGTCGCATTCCCCAGTCCTTTCAAGGCCATTCTCGACTCGCTGGCTAAGAGTCCTCCCATGTGTCCATGTTGAAACCAGCGAGTCCAATGCGCCGCAGTGGATGACGAGTTTCTGAATATGGCTCAGCAGCCTCGTGTCAGAGGAGCCTTCGCACACCAGCAAGACTCTGGTGGTCATAGGGTTTCCCAAAAGCTCGAGGGCAAGGCAATTTGAGCTTCTTCCGGAGGCAGCAGGTAAGTCAGCAGGGATGTAGGATCTACATAGTCTCGCCGGCTGTCATAACATCTCCAGGTATCTCTACATGGGCTGCACCTTAGGGTGTGATTTACGTCTCCATTTTCACTTGTCAAGACTTGCTGCCTAGCAATCACTAGGTCCTTCTTATCCTGAAGCTGCACGAAGAAGGGCGAATGGGTGGCAACAATTATTTGGCGCAACGGATTATCAGGCGCAACAGGGTACCAAGGGTCAGATGCGATGTCCTTCAGCAGTTTGTACATTACGGAGAGCTTTTCCGGATGAATACCGTTTTCCGGTTCTTCCATGCAGTACAGGCCCGTGGAATTGGCCACCTCAGCCAGTACAACCAGAGCGAGAAACCTCAAGGTCCCGTCAGAAATCGAGCTGGCGCGGACATGCAGGCCAGACTCCTCCTCCAGTTGAAGGGATAGCAGTTGCCTTACGTCGTCTCTTGACAGACTCAACGACCTCACGGGAACCAGTTGGGCCAGACGACTGGCTACAACGCTGTAGACATCCGCATTGGGCAATATTGTCTCTTGATGCAAGAGGGTTGCGGGGATATGAGAGCCGTCGGCTCCGATACCAGGAGCCTGGGTGTACCGGTCAGGACGGCGCATAGCGGCCGGCTCCAAAGCCAAGATACGCCAGTTTTGCATTTCCCGTCGGGCCGCCAGAATTGTGGGTGTGGCTGCCGAGTTTTCGGTCCCGATTATAGTCCGAGTGGCGCCCGCGGCAGGGGCGGGCCCGCCTCGGCCGTGGGAACCCCCGTCCTGGTGAACTACTATTGCGGTTGGTCCGCTGTCGTCAGCTCCTGTCGTTGATATAAACCCGGAGCGGCTGTGCCGGTTATTGTAAACCGCGCTGTCCCGGAACTGTGACTTGCTATGGGGAAAGCGCATATGCTGTGACGCGTTTCCGCTGGTGATAGGCCGTAGCCACTCACTTTCCAACACCAACCCCCCGAAATGGCCAGACGAAGGTGACGGAGCTTCATACCGAAATTCTACGTCGTACCTCAGAAAGGAAGAAGAAGCCTTAGCTTCCCTTCCAAAGTCGTCGGAGACGTGCTGGTCAACAATCATTTCGGCCCCAAAGGTTAACTTCCTTTGGGGGCTTACATCACGGTTGAAGAAGAGGTCGGCAATGTCACCAGTATCTTCCCCGGCATTTCTGACCCGCAGGGCAGCCTGATTTATGGTACATTCCGTCAACAGTGACAGAAATTGAATGGCATCAAAGATGTTGGATTTTCCCACACCGTTGGGACCGGCAATGCATGTATAGGGGCCGAAATCTGTCGCAAAATCAACCAGGTTCTTGAAGCCGCTAACTTCTAATCTGGTCAACATCTTTCTTCCTCCGACCAACCGTCAAACTGGTGCTGCCCAAGAGGCTCCAATCCTCTACCGTCTTCGGTACTCATCCCCGCAGTCCCCGATAAACTCCAGCAGGTTTCTGCCCCTGCCGGTAACCGCCCCGATGGCTGCCTCGTCCTCTGAATCCAGATTCACCTCAAAAACCCTGGCATTATCCTCGATATGCTGGCTCAGCCCCAGCCGGGCGCCGGCGATTACCCCCGCCACGGCAGGTTGGTCCAGGATGTATCGGGACGCCACGTTGGCGATGCTGGCCCCATGCCTGTCCGCAATTGAATTCAGGCACTCCAATAGCTCCTGAAACAGCGCCCAACCGCCCCAGGCGCTGATCATCTGCTTGTACTTGTTAAGGCTGGCAGTGTCGAGGGCCGCGCCGGCGGGTTCGGACTGCCCAAGATACCCGGCAGAAAGCAGGCCACCACAAAAAGTCCCATAGGTGAGCAGGTAGATACCGTTCTCCTGGCAATAGGGCGCCATTTGTTGGGATGGCCGCATATCAACCAGGGAACACTGCACCTGGTTGGACACCACCCTGATTCCGTTGTCCACGATGACTTTCAGGTGTTCGGTGTCGAAGTTGGTCAGGGCCAGGTGGCGTATCTTTCCGGCTTCCCTCAGGTCGGACAGGTGGCCCAGGGCCTCCAGGTAGCGATCATCGCCGTACTCCCACCAGTGGAACTGGAGCAGGTCCAGGCAGTCCACACCCATGCGGCGGAGGGAAATGTCGACGTTGTTTTCCACGATTTCCCGGGTCATGGGCCCCGGGCGGGGTACCCACTTGGTAAAGGCCTGAACCTCGGCCAGGGCAGCCTCACCCCGCTCAGAGATTAGCTGACGCCTGAATTCACCGATGAAGTCCTCAGCGGGACCGTAGTGGTCGGCCAGATCCCAGGTCGTAAAGCCGGCATCATGATAGTCCACCATGCTTCGAATTGCGGCCGTGGGGTCTATGCGCCCGTGGGCGCCGGAGACCTGCCACAGTCCGTTCAGCAACCGGCAGATGTTCAAGTCCTCGGTGAAGGCGAAGGCACCCCCGGTAATCGCCATGCTGCTTGACCTCCTGCGCATTGGGGCTGGGCCGTTAACGGGAAGATTATATACCGAGAAAAGTGCAGCCGCCGAGTTCCACGGTTCCGCGAGCAGGGCAATCGCATTATGAATGGTATAGTCAGGGAGTAAGGAAAAGGTGGGTT
>VXOH01000043.1 GCA_009840135.1 Chloroflexota bacterium
TGGTTAGCTCATCGTGCAGACATCAGGGCATCAACCCACAAGAAGCTCAACCGACAGCCTTTTCAAACCTTCCCTCGGCAAGCCACTCCAGCACGTCAGCCAGGGGCAGCACGTCGGCGTACTTCTGGTGCATGTCAAACAGGTTAATGGCGTGGGTAGCCTGGTGCCGGTCGAACACGCACTCTTCCACTACTACCATTCGATACCGATTCGTGCAGCCGTCCACCACGCTGGCCCGCACGCAGCCGCTGGTGCTTTCGCCACAGGTAATCAGCGTATCCACGCCCAGCCGCGTCAGGTGGCCGGTAAGGGGAGTGCCCCAGAAAGCGCTGGGAGATGTCTTATACAGCACCGCCTCGCCGTCTATGGGGCCGCACTCTTCGATGATATCGAAACGGCGCCTCTGACGGTCCAGCGCCGCCTCATCCACCATGCCCGGCTTGCGGTCCGAATTGCCGGCGGGCTGTTTAAGAGAACTCCAGGACTCTACTCCGGAATCGCTGAGGCCGGTTACGTGGACAACCGGAATGCCGGCCTTTCGGCAAGCCTCCAGCAGGGTCCGGATGTGGGGTATGGCGTCCCACGCCGCCAGCCCGCAACTGCCGGGCCAGTCCTTGACCGCCTCCATCAGGGTTTGGGGCTCGTCGCCAAACACCCAGCGGTAGAGGTCCACCAGCAGCAGGGCCGGCCGCCGGCCAAAGCCCACTTCCCTGGGCGCGGTCATTGCCAGGTGGGCCCTGTCCTGGTCCGTCAGGTATTGTTCCCAAACGCGTTCCGGCATAACTCAATCACCTCCGGAAATTGGGTGGACCAGCCCAGTTCGGTGTCGGAGTCGGTCTAAGAATCGGACCTGGTCCAGCTTTCCTGCGAATCTAACACCCCTTGCCTCCGGATTCAACCGGCCGGGTGAAGCCAATGACGTCAGATTGACATACCCGTATGCCTGAATCATAATTATAAACAGTTGCGATACTAAATGAATGATGGTTGTAGAGGAGGACGATTATGACTATGGCGGCCACTTACACCATGGACGCTTTTCTGGACGACGTGAGAGAAACCTTTGCCACCACCAGTGACCCCATGGCCCAGGCCCAGGCGGTGGCCAACAATCTTAAGACGCTCATCAACACCCCGGGCTGGCTCGAGGAGATGCTGGACCTGCCGGAAGAAGGTGGATATGGCCCCAAGAGCCTGCACCTGGAAGAGGAAGCTGGCCATCCCCTGCCCGGTTTCTGGCTGATGGCTTCGGTGCAGGAAGACGGCCGCGACAACCTGCCTCACGACCACGGCAATGCCTGGGTGGTTTACGGCGTTTACGACGGCGCCATTGAGCAGACCAAATGGCGCTGGTTCTACCCCGGCGAGGGCGTTGACCGCCTGCAGCTGAAGGAAACCGGCCAGTTTATTCAAAAGAATGGCTCGGTGGCTTTCTTCCTGCCCGGCGAAATTCACAACACCCGCAATGTCACCGGCGGAAGGGCCTTGGTGGTACGCCTGGAGTCCCAGAAGCTGGACCGCCTGGTCCGCTACCAGTACAACCCGGACGAGAATACCATGAGGGTAATGGACCGGTAGCCACCCCCGGCAACTGTTTCTGGCAAGCCAGTTCCGTTGCCCTGATTGACGGACATGAAACCGGCCCATCTGCGTGTTCTACAGCAGGTGGGCCGGTTCTCTTCGTAATGGATATGCTGCCTCTGAGGCAGTGTGAGTACCTAATCCGGTCTGGGAGTCTCTTTGCTCTTTTTCTGATTAGGGAACTTCCGGTCGCGGATGTACTCTACAAGTACTTCGTTGATGACCTCGTGGCGTGTCTTCTTGTCAGGCTCGTTTTTCTCGAACCAGTCGATGATATCTTCATCTAAAGTGAGGGTAACTTCCTGTTTGACTGGGCTAAAGCGGAATCCGCGTCTGGCTGTAGACCAGTCAATGTCTCTTTCGGGTATGTCCGAAAGGTCGATTTCATCATCTGACATTTCCGCCAAAGCCCGAAGTTCGGCCTTTTGTTGTTCAGTGAGCTCTGCCATTGCCTTCCTCATATCTGGTTCGTTCCAGGCGAGTGGCTTTCCGTGCGCTGATGATTCTACCTGCACGTCCTGTCTCTTCTGGTTCGGTGTAGATGACCGTGATCATCATTCCGTCAATATATCCTATGGCTCTCCTGCGTTGTTCAAAAGGATAAGGGTCTGCGTCGATTAGTACGTCCCTGTCTTGAAAGACTAACTGTGCCGTCTCGAAACTTATCCCGTGCTTCCTTCGGTTTATTCTGTTCTTTCCGGTCCCATGTCCAGCGCATTGGTTGTTCCTTGTTTGTTTCCCACCATTAAACTCCAACCAACGCCAATTTCAAACCGGCTTCTGTCAGTAAAAACTCATGCCCATTCGTGGATAAACTTCCCTTCGTGACTCTTCGTGTTCCTTCGTGGATTAATAACCCGGACATTGACTTATAGAACATAAGTTCGTAAAATTATCCCGGCAACGCGTACCCCATATTGGGCGTTGCCGGGTAGAAATGAAGGTCGCCTGTGCGCTGATTTCCCACTTCAGGGTCAAGGCCGAACTGAAGCGGGAGCCTCACCTCGAAGGACTCCCGGTTATTATAGTCGACCGCGACCACACCCGTCCCCTGGCAATTGACAGTTCCATCGGGTCGTCGGTCATGGTGCCGGGGACTACCCTGGAGCAGGCCCTGGCTCTCCGGCCCGATGCCGTGGTTGTGGAAGCCGATGAACCCCACTACCGACGAGTGTTTCGCCAGGTCCTTAACTCCCTCCTGGGAGTCAGCGACCGGGTGGAAGATTCGGACCTGGGCACAGCTTGGGTGGGCATTGATGGCCTGGAGCAGATGTACGGCGGCGAGGCCCGCCTGGTTGCCACCCTGCTCAACGTCATTCCCCGCTGGCTGAATCCCCGCATCGGCGTCGGCCAGGGCAAGTTCCCGGCCCTGGTGGCTGCCCGGTCCAGCGGACCCCTGGGCGCGACCCGGGTACCGGCAGACCCGGCCGCCTTCCTGGCCCCGCATCCGGTGGACTTGCTGCCGGTGTCGTCAGGTACTCGGGAATCGTTGCACCGGTTTGGTCTGCACACCCTGGGCCAGATAGCCGCCATGCCCTGTTCCATGCTGGTGGACCGTTTCGGCCACGAGGGCTGGCGGGCCTGGAGTCTCTCCAACGGCAACGACGACACCCCCCTGGTTCCCCTCAGGCAGGAAGAGGCGGTGGTGGAGCGCACCTCGCTGCCCTTTTCCTCCACTTCCCTGGAATTATTGCTGGTGGCGGTGGACACCCTGCTGCGCCGGGCTTACGCTCGCCCGGAAATACGGGGCCGCTACGCCGGCAAGGTAAACCTGGAGTGTACCGTCTTCCGTGCCGCTCCCTGGCAGAAGTCCATTGCTTTCCAGGAGGGGGTAAACCGCTGGGAGCGGGCTTCCTTCATAGTACGCAGCCGGCTGGAGGCCGAACCCCCGGAAGCGCCCGTAGATGACCTGACCCTTACCCTGGCCGACTTCACCGGTGAGTCCGGCGCTCAACTGGGCATGCTTCCCGAGTTGCGTGAGACCCGGCAGCAGCAACTGGTGGAGGTGGAGCGGAGGTTGCAGACCCGTAATTCCCGTAATTCCCGTGAGTCCGGGGCCTCGACCCTGTACCGGGTGGTCAACGTGGCCCCCTGGCATCCGGCGCCGGAAATGCGGGCAGTCCAGGCCCCCCTGGACCAGGCGGGAACCGGCGGTATCCGGCCCCTGCTGGCGCCGGTGCCGGTGCTGGTGCGGGAGAACTCCGATCACCAGCCGGCGGCTGTGCGGCAAGGCAGCCGGTGGCGACGGGTGGACCGAATAGCCGAGCGGTGGAGTTTTGACCTCTGGTGGCTGCCCAAACCCTTGACCAGGACCTATTACCGGGTGGATCGGGAGGATGGGAGACAGGTTGTCCTGTTCCGGGACCAGCGAGAGGATCGCTGGTACCAGCAGGGCAATTAGGGCAACGCGGATAGCGGCGAAGAAGCGTCATGTCCAACGGCTACGTGGAACTCCACGCCAAGAGCTTCTATTCCTTCGGGCTGGGGGCCTCCCACTCCCACGAACTTCTGTCCCGGGCCCGGGAGTACGGTTACGACGCCTTGGCCCTGACCGATACCAACCTCTGCGGCGCCCTGGAGTTCGCCCGCCTGGCCGGAAGCCTGGGCGTTCAGCCCATCACCGGCGGCGAACTGGCCCTCACCGATGGCAGCCGCCTGGTCCTGCTGGCCCGTACTCGGGAGGGATATGCCAATATCTCCCGTCTTTTCACCCTGTCCAACGCTGCCGACCGCCGTGAGCCAAAGCTGGATCCCTGGTACCTGTCCCAGCATGCTGCCGGTGTGACATTGCTCACCGGAGGCAGGGACGGTCCGCTGGACCGCCTGCTGGCGGGAAACCGCCGCCCTGAGGCCCTGCTTCTGCTGCGGGACTACCTGGACTGGTTCGGCAGAGACTCGGTGTTCGTGGAATTACAGCAGAATTTCCTGCAGGGCGACGCCGGACGCAACCGGGAACTGGTCAGCCTGGCAGCCCAGGCAGAGGCCGCAGTGGTGGCCACCAACGATGTCCATTATCACGACCCGGACCGGTACCGGCTTCAGCACGCCCTGGTGGCCGCCAAACACAACACCACCATGGACCAGGCCCTGCCCTTCATCCATCCCAACCGGCACCTGTGCCTGAAACGTCCTGAACGTATGGAGGAGCTTTTCGTGGAATGTCCGGAGGCGGTGGCCAACACCCGGCGCATCGCCGGGGAGTGCCGGTTCAACCTCAGCGCCGACCTGGGCTACACCCTGCCCGAGCCCGACGTGCCCGAAGGCTATACCCCGGACAGCTACCTGGAGCGATTGTGCCGGGAGGGCGCGGTGCGTCGCTATGGCTCAGTGACCCGGGATGTGGAGGAAAGGCTGCAAGAGGAGTTCAAGCTGATTGGCCTGCACGGACTGGCCGGGTTTCTGCTGCTGTACCGGGAAATTGTGCTGCTGGCCCAGGGCATCATGGAGGAACGAGGGCTCTCCCACCCGGAAACACCCCTGGAAGAACGACCTCCCGGCCGGGGCCGCGGTTCCTCGGTGGCCCTGTTGGTGGGCTACCTCATCGGCATCAGCCACGTGGACCCCCTGAAGTGGGGCCTTACCCTGGAGCGGTTCATTTCCGAGGATACCAGTCTGCTGCCGGACATTGACCTGGACTTCCCCCGCGGCCTGCGCGACGAGCTTATCACCCGGGTACACCGGCGTTTCGGCAAGGAGTATGCCATCCTGACCGGCGCTATCTCCACCTATACCGTTCGGGGAATCATCCAGGACATCGGCAAGGCCCTGGGCCTGCCCCGGGAGGAACTTACCCTGCTGTCCAAGCAGCTTTATTCCTACAAGGCTGAAGACATGGAGCAAGAAATGCGGGAACTGCCAGCCTTTCGGGAGAAGGTGGATGCCCCCGGCTGGAGGGACCTGGTGCAGCTTGCCCCCCAGTTAATGCGCGCGCCCAAATTGCTGAGCCAGCACGTGGGCGGCATGATCCTCAGCAGTTCTCCCATTCCCGAAATGGTGCCCACCCGGGCCGGAGCCATGGAGGGCCGCTACATCATGGACTGGAACAAGGACAGCGTCGCCGACGCCGGTTTCGCCAAGATTGACCTGCTGTCCCTGCCGGTGCTGGACCAGTTGGAAGAGGCCCTGGACCTGATTGAAGCCCGGGAAGGGCGCCGCCCCGACATCAGCCGCATCGACCCGGAAGACCCCCAGGTTTACGACCTGATTAACCAGGGCAAAGCCAAGGGCGTTTTTCTGCTGCAGTCCCCGGCCCAATTAAACATGGGCCAGCGCCTCAAGTCTCGCTGCCTGCTGGACCTGGCCTACCAGGTGGCCCTCATCCGGCCGGGGGTGGGCGTTCAGGGCAGCGCCGTATCCCAGTTCGTGGAGCGCTACCGTCACGGAGCAGAGTGGGAGTTCGACCACCCCCTGGAGAGGCGGGCCCTGGAACGGGGCTGCGGCATCATCGTCTGGCAGGAGCAGGTGGTGCAGCTGGTGATGGACGTGGCCGGCCTCACCGCCGCCCAGGCCGATGAAATGCGCCGGGCCTTCGCCCGTCCCAACAACAAGCACCTGATTGAGGAACACTGGCAGCGTTTCCGGGAGGGAGCCCGGCAGCGGGGCGTT
This sequence comes from Chloroflexota bacterium, assembly GCA_009840135.1. Lineage (GTDB taxonomy): Bacteria > Chloroflexota > Dehalococcoidia > Lucifugimonadales > UBA3495 > Bin22. Next base: position 6,187 of record VXOH01000043.1, read on the forward strand.
CCTGACGAGGCCGCCGCCAAAATCTTCGCCAAGCTCAACGGCCAGTTCATGTTCCCCGAGTCCCACTCCCACGCCTTTGCCGTCACCGCCTACCAGGCCTCGTGGCTGAAACGCTACCACCCGGTGGAGTTCTTCGTCTCCCTGATGAACAACCAGCCCATGGGCTTCTACCCCCGAGAGACCCTGAAGCAGGACGCCCGCCGCTTCGGTGTACCCTTCCTGAACCCCTGCGTGAACCGCAGTCTGGAACGCTGCCGGCCCGAGGGTGGTTCAGTACGCATGGGCCTGGAGTTCATCAAGGATGTGGGCGGAAGGGGAGCGGAGTTGATAGTGGCCGAGCGGCAACGGGGCGGCCCCTACCGGGACCCGTCAGACCTGGTGCGGCGCACCGGCCTTAAGCCTCAGGCCATCCAGTCGCTGGTGCAGGCCGGGGCTTTCGATGGCCTGGTGTCCAACCGCCGCCAGGCTCTGTGGAATGCCGGCTTGGACGTGCGTCCGGGACGTAACGGCCAGCCGGCCCTGCCCCTGACCACTGCAGACCACGCGCCCCAACTGCCCGACTTCACCGACTTTGAGCGGATGGCCGGCGAGTACCGGGTAATGGGCATCTACCCCGGCGGTCACTTGATGCAGTTTGTCCGCCCCGGCCTGGACCCCCGGGTGCTGCCCACCACTGCCATAGCTTCCCTGGAGGATGGTACGGAAGTGCTGGTGGCCGGCTGGCCCGTGGCCCGCCAGCATCCCCGGGGCCGTCACGGGACGGTGTTTGTGACCATCGAGGACGAGGAGGGAGATACGCAGCTGATCGTCTGGCCGCCCGTCTTTGAGCGGTGCAAGCGGCAACTCAGCAGCCAGGTAATCCTGGCCCGGGGAACGGTATCGAGGTGGGACGGGACCGCCAACGTCATAGTATCCGACGTGGTGGCCATAGACCCGCGGGTATCCATGCCCGACGGCCACGACTGGCATTAGGAAACCTGCAACGGTTCCTATCCTTCCGCGTCTCGCCGGGCCAGTTCCGCCTCCAGTTCCCGGACCCTGGCTTCGGCGGCCAGGCGGGCACGTTGCTCCTCCGCCACCCTGGCTCCCGCTGCATCTGCGCGGAGACGCTCATCGTCGAAGGTAACAATATGACGGCCTGTATCCGGGTCGTACCAGCCCAGCTGACCATTGTCCCAGCGCAGAAACAGGTTGAGCGTCTCGCAGTAACCCTGCAGGACTCCTTCTTCCAGGGCCTCAATGGGGATGGCCTGAAATGCGCCATCCACCAACCGGTCTCCCGCTAACCGTGTCCCGTGAAACTCCCCGGTTTCATCAAAACGCCAGTATTCCAGTATTCCCATAGCCGCGTAGTCATCGCGCTTTCGGCCCACGTCTTCCCTTCCAGTGCTGGGGGAAGCTACCTCAAGGACAAAGTCAGGGGCCTTGCCCTGCTCAGAAATAACATAGCCATTACTCGCATCGTACAGTTCCGGTTTGGCATTGAATGATATGAGCAGGTCGGGAATTCTCCGGGAATGTGCCGGAGAGCGCGGCGCAGAAGAAATAAACTTCTCGCTCCCGAACACAGTAGCCTCCCGGTTTCCAAAGTGTTGGATTAGGTGGTGAACATTGCCATTTTCACCCAGGTGTTTAAAACTGGTCATATCCTCCGGCTCGCGCTCCGGCGGGTCCGGGAGAACGTAACGCTGGCGGTGTTTTCTAGTTGTCATATCTGAACTCGGCGCAGTCATATCCGGCCACATTAGCAGTCAAGCAGGAAACTGTCTCGTATAGGGTAACACAAGCGCGCCCAAATCCCCGGCCAGACCAAATATAACACAAACCAGTGACCGTGCAACATTATAAACAGGCTCATTCAAACCTGTTCACAATAGGCTCACCTTTCGACTGACGGCAAGAGCTAATCAGTTACCCCTTTGTGTGCCCCGCATATCTGGCTACCCTGCTGACCTGCAACCACAGGTGTTAAAATAATCACCAAAGTCGCATGACAGGAACAACAATATGTGCGGAAGATACAGCCTCATAGCGGACATTCAGGAACTGGCCCGCCAGTTCGAGTTCGACGGTTCCGGGTTCGACAACTCGCCTCGTTACAATGTGGCCCCCACTCAATCGGTGCTGACCGTTACCCACCGTGAAGAGCGGCAGGCCGAACAAATGCGCTGGGGGCTGATACCTTCCTGGGCCAAGGATGCCTCCATCGGAAACCGCATGATCAACGCCCGGGGGGAAACAGTCGCGCAAAAACCCAGCTTCCGCAATGCCCTGCAGCGCCGCCGGTGTCTGGTTTTGGCTGATGGCTTCTACGAATGGCAAAAGGCGGGGAAAGCAAAGCGACCCATGCGCATCGTGCTCAAGTCTGGGGCTCCCTTCGCCTTTGCCGGATTGTGGGAATCGTGGCGCAGTCCCGAGGGGGAGACGGTTCGCTCCTGCACCATAGTCACCACCGCAGCCAACGACCTGCTCCGACCTATCCACGAAAGGATGCCGGTGATATTGCCCCACGAACTGGAAGATTTCTGGCTCGATGGGGACGTTACCGACTCCGCCGCTTTGACGGACGTGCTCGCTCCTTACCCCGATGAAGCTATGGACTATTTCCAGGTTTCCCCGCTGGTCAACAAGGCCACCAACAATGGCCCGGACTTGATAGTGCCGGTGGGTGAAGGGCTGTTCGCCTGAAAAGGACGTTTCAGAGAATCAAATAAGGCGAAGAGCGGGAAAAGGAGCGTGAACTTGGCCAGGTACGGTTGCCTGATTTTAGGAATATTGTTGGGAATGGCTTTCCTGGTCTATTTCTTTCTCTTCCGGCTCAGTGGTGGCGGGTTGTAAAATCCAGGCAGTAAATTGGTTTCGGAAAAGGATGCCAAGAGTGAGGGCGGCCATTTTGGCCGCCCCTGCGTTTGGCACAGACAGAGCATCCAGGGAGCTAATTGGGTGTCCAAGCCAAAGCCCGAACCTCGGTGAACTCCTTCTTTATCTTCCCCCAGTTTTCGCCCCCGTCTTCGCTGCGGTACAGTTCTCCGTACACGCTGTTAGCCAGGATCAGCTCCGGGTCCGCCGGGTTGGTGGCGAAATTCCAGACCGGAGAATTGGGTTCTACTGGCAGGGGACGTTCCTCCCAGGACTTTCCGCCATCGGTGGAACGGCGAATGGTGCCCGTATTGCCAATAGCGGCATCGCCATTGGCTACGAACATGGTCTGAGGATCGTCCGCCTTAACCGCCACCCACCGGCAATAGGGGTACTGCAGTGAGTTGGACGACAGCAGCGACTGGAAGGTAGCGCCGTCGTCGGTGCTGGAGAATATGTCCCGCGGGGTGCTGACCAGTATGGTCTTCTCCTCGCCCAGGCTGAATGCCATGCCATGGATGTCGGGATTGGTTATGCCCTGGTCAACGTGGCTCCAGGTGTCTCCACCGTCCCGGCTGATATAGACCCCGTCAATTTCCACACCCGCAATAACCGTGTCCGTATCCACCGGGTCCACCATCAGGGCCGTCACCCGGGGGTCGCCGATGGCGCATTCCTGCGCGATGGTGGCCGACAGCTTTTGCCAACTCTGCCCACCGTCGCGGCTGCGGAAAAGGAAGGGCGGGCTGGTTCCCGCGTATATGTTGTCGGAGTTGGCCGGGTCCACCGCAATCGACCAGATCTTCAGTCCCTCCATGGGCGAGTCCAGCTTGGTCCAGTTCATACCTGAATCTTCGCTGCGGTATATGCCGTTTTCCGCCCCCGCGTAAACCACGTTGGACTTGTTGGGATCTACTGCCAGTGCGCGAATTTGGGACTCACCAGGGAAGGGACTGCCGACGCGACGCCAGCTTTCGCCTGAATCGGCGCTGTGGAACAGACCGGCGCCGGTGGTGCCGACCATAATGCTGTAGCTGCTTGCCATCGTACTTTCCTCCTGATTATTGATTGGAAGGGAAGATCGCCTCCTCTTCCATGCGAAAGTCGGAGACAGTTCTGTCCAGAGAATTATCCCCCTCTACCTGGGAGAAGAGTAAGGCGCCAGGGTGCTTCCACCTTCTAGTGAGTTGCCTGGGCTTGCATTGCCAGTTCTTCGTCCCACGGACCGGAGAGACGGCCCTTCTCGGTGCCGCCGATCATGTAACCGCTGGGATCATGGCCCCATTCCTCTGCCGGCATTTCGTAGGAAAGCTCGATGCCGTTGCCGTCGGGGTCGTGAATATAAACGCCGATAGCGTGGCCGTGGTCCGAAACCCGCTCGATGGGTATGTTCTTTTCCTTCACCCGCTGATAAAGCTCGGCCAGGTCCTCCAGGCTGTTCATATACCAGGCCATGTGGTTCAGGCCCACCTGTCCCCGCTGGGGCCCCATGGCGTCTTCCCCTACCTCCACCAGCGCAATCTCATGGGAGTTGCTGATGTCGGCGCTCATGAAGGCGGCTCGTCCCGGTGTGAACCCCTGCGTATGGAGACCGAGGAGGTCTTCGTACCATTCCCTGGCGCGGGCGGCGTTGCGAACGTAAATATTGACGTGACCCAGTTGGCGTGGCGTGTAGCCCATAGTACACCTCCAGCTTTGCCCGGATTCGGATCGCGGAATTGGTTGCCCAGATTATATCAACCGAAAGTTTGTTGAACAATTCCGAAATGCGTAATCAATTCAACGGCGCCCTTAGGTTTATGTCACTCCTTCCGAAACCGAAGAATCCGGGGCTCGTTGACATAAACTTGCTTCCGATTCACATACCACGTCATTCTGAACGGAGTGAAGAATCTAAACTCCATCCCACGGACCACGTCTCGGATCCGTAACCAGGCTGTCTGGTAGGCCTTTAGACCCTTTGACAAGCTCAGGGTGACGTTGATTTGGGGAAAAGTGGAATCTGTGCCGACCCGCCTTTAACTCCAGCCCAAAATCTTTGTTTATTTTCCCGAACCACAACTGACCGCGTGAATCTTGCCTCCGGGAGGCAAACGGCCTTGTTGGCAGCCGGGCTATAACTCAGCCCCTTCGTATCGCTCCAATTCCACGAACCCCTCTTCCTCATCCGACCAGGCAAAGAGAGCCGCCTCAACCACTCGGCTCTCGTCAATGCCAACCACCAATTGCTGGACCGGATAGGCCGGGCCATCTCCCCATGGACTGGCCGCCACCTGCCGGTCGGTGGGTGAAAAGTAGGCCTGACCATTGGGATGTGAGTGGTAAATGACCAGGGGCGGCCTGTCTTCGTCCAGGCTGCGGTTAAGCTCCAGCAGGTCCTGGGCGCTGAAGACATAGGCCCTTTCCGCGGTACGGTCGGCAGCTAACGGGTGGTTGCCCGCCTCCTGGTCGTTAACGCAAGGACGCAATGTGTCAGCGATGCTGGTTTCCCGGGAACCTGCCAGCCAGCCGCAACATTCGGCGGGAAAACTGCTGCGAGCCTCAAGGTAAATGTCCAGGAGCAGTTGGCGGGAAATGGCCACCGGATGGTTTAATCCGGTTTCATTGGCGTTGTTCATATCTGTACTCCATTCCGTAACCAGGGGAAAGTCAGGGGCGACGAGCCAGGGCCTTCAGCCTTCAAGAAAAAGAGAAGAATTCTTTATAAATTATAGACAACTCATAATGGTATCAATATAATAAGGAATCATAATTACATCGTGGTGCAAGATTGACGATGCTTATGCATCCAATACAGGGCAGCCCAGCGTATCAGAACCAGATGGAAGGTACCAGAATCCCGCAAGGGGAAAGGATAGATGAGGAAATGAAAAACACGACCAGGTTCTTCTTCAAAGCTTGCGCAAAATGCGGAGGCGATATGGTCCAGGACAGGGATTTTGACGGATACTTCCGCAAGTGCCTGCAGTGCGGCCGCATCGTGGACCTGGGAATGGAAGTTGCGCCATTGGCAGTCAAGAGCGACGAAAGACTGGCCGCATAGTTCTGGTGGCCCAGGCAATACGTTGAATCCTAATTAATCGCATCGTCAATCTGCTTTTGTCCCCAAAAGCGCCTGTTGGAGCATTTCGAATGAAGGCCTCCGGCAGGCGTTCAGTCTTCCCGAACCCTCGCCCCACCTGTGTTCTTCCTGTGCTCGGCGTAGGCAATTACGGCCTGTTCCTGGTCCGGCGTTTGAATTGACCTGGGTCGCAGTTCCCTGATCATCTCTATCGCTGTCTGTGGTTCGTATCCCATGTACACCATGTATGACGCCAGGACAGTACCGGTTCTGCCGATGCCCGCGTGGCAGGTCACAACCACCGGTCTTTCATAGTTTTCGATCTGGTCCTCAATCCATCGGCACATGCGGTCAATCTGCCCCAGGGTGGGAGCGGAAAAGTCCGGAACGGGCTCGAACATGTCAAACATGTTCCAGATTTCGGCGGAAATGGTGTCTTGCTCCATCCGCAGCACTGCCCGGATATCCTGCCGCTGAAAGTACATTAGGTCCCGCCGGCTGGTGGGGCCCATGGCCCCGGCCAGGTATCCTTCCAGCACCCAACTGAAGTTCAAGTGTTCCAAGACCGGTCTCCGTTCCTGCTTCGTTTATAGTCTGCATTTACCGGGCTTTGGCCCAAGACCGCGCGGGGCCAATTATACTGCGTCGACCGGGGCAAGCCAATACAAAGCTGTGCCTCGGTCCGTCCATGACTGCACTGGCAGCAAAGCGCCGCAGACTTCAGAAAGGGGTTCGGGCAGAGGTCAGCCTCTGCCCGATTCTTCAACGGCCTCTTTGTTCAATTGATTGACGTTCATTGGGTTGACGTTCATTGGATTGACGTTCAGCCGCCCGCAGTCGCCGTAGAAGGAACTCTTCGTCAATGTTCTCGACTTCTATCATTTTTTCCCGCGATGTAGCTCCCCTGATTATTCTCGCATCCTTTCGGGGCACGCCCAGGAATTTCGCGACAACGTCAAGAACGGCGGCATTGGCCTTGCCGTCAATGGGCGGCGCGGCAACACGTACTCTCAACACTCCGTTCCTGAAATCAAGCACCTGGTTGCTGGACGCTTTAGGCTGTACGCGTACCCGGATTCTGGCCATCTGGAAAATTCTCCAGGGATAGTGGGCAAGGCAGGGGCGGCCCTATCCGGCCTTCCGGGGACGCCAGTCCTATTGGCCCTGTTCCGCCAGTCCTATTCTTCTGGCGGCGGCCACTGGGTACCGCCCTCCGAGGGACGCTGTCCCGGCGCCATTTGCAGGCCCTCGGCCACCACCTGCTGAAACTCTCGCAGGATAACGTCGCCCCAGTCTTTGGCCTTGCCTACCCGGAAGGCCGTTCGCTTGCCTCGTCCGGCGGCGCGGACTTCGTCACCGGTGACTCCTTCGGCCGCCACTTCCTGGGCAATGGTTTCGTCCATGGCGTCTATCTGGGGCACCAGGGACCGGGCCGTTTCAATAAAACGGGACACCTCGCCCATTTCCGCGTCGAAGGTCACGAACACCGGCACGGTTCCAGCGCGGTTCTCCGGCAGAAAACTGTTGGTGACCTCCAGTTCGTCGTCCCGGCTGAACACCTGCAGATTTAGCTTGTCGGTGGCGTCCGCCAGTTTCAAAATAGCTGGAGTTGTGCTCATGGCGTCGCCGCACCAGTCGGAGGTAAAGACGGCCAGGTTCAGGGGTTCCGCCAGGCCGTCGAAGAATGCGCGGGTATCTTCAGGAATCTCAACGCCGTCGTAAATGTCAATGAAGGGCTGCTTGTTTACCTTGATGTAGTCAATGTATTCCTGGGTGGTCATTCCCTGGTCGAATTTTTCCTTCGAAAGAGCCATTTCGCTTCTCCCTTTCGCAAACTGTTTTGACACCGTGCCGGAATTTGAGAACGGACTAATACCCCGGCGTTCTCCATTCAAAGGCCAGGGTGGCGTATCGAACGAAGACCGCGCCCCCTGGAGCACCGATGGGACCGTTCATAGCCAGAAGCGCAATGGTATGAACATCGCCGGGCTTCGGCTCAATGTCAACGACCACGCGCTGCGGCACATTGAAACCCTGCACCGCGCCCCGGTCCCGGTTGCAATCGCCGTCAATCCAAAGCTCGCCATAGTCGTCAATGCAGGTCTCGAAAATGCAACGGGAGCCGGCTAAATCCCTTCCCTCCACCTGTTCGGGAAGGGTTACCTTTATCCGATACCAGGCGAAGGTGACGCCGCGGGAGTGCCACTCGGCCAGGTCCTCACATACATCCCACCCTGAATCGTCATAGTCGGGCAGGCGGGCGGCGCTTCCTTCCGATTGGGAAACCAGCCCCTCATTGGGCTCTCCCGGTACCAGTCCCGGCGCCCACCGCCATACTCCGTTCACCGCGCGCAAGTCGTCCGGGTCCTGTAGGTTTAATATTTCTCTCGGCATCGTCAGTTCCTCCTGTCCTGGTTTTAAGCCTCTGGAAATCCTTATACCCCAACGATTCTCACACCCGAATGGACCTTGTAAATTCGGTTGATGTTGACCAGCAGGGGTGTTAATTGCTCGACATATTTCGAGTTGGCCAGGCTGCCTCCGTCCACGGGCCGCAGGCTGGGAATCTTCTCAGCCAGGGACATGACCAGGGTCTTGGCATCCCCGTTATCGGAGCAGACAACCACGTCGCCTTCCATACTCTTTTGCGGTTCCTGCAGTTCCTCGGCGCTGACGTTCTGGAATGCTGCCACCACCGCCGAATTGGGCAGCAACAATTGCGACTCTTCGGCGGCCGATCCGGCTTCTACCGGCACCGCTATGGCTCCTTTTCCCCGCTCGAAGCGCATGGGCGCGATGACATTGACCACCACCTTGCCCGCCAGCGGAGAGGCCAGTTGCTCCAGCATGGGTCGCTGGGCCTCGTAGGGAACGGTCAGAAAGGCCGTATCCGACTGTTCCGCCGCGGAAAGGTTATCAGTGCCCGATATATCTCCCGACCCCACGGTTCCCATTACCAGGGCCGACAATTCCTGGGCTGCGTCCGCTGCTCTCTGGGCGTCCCGGGAGCCGATAATCACATTCTCGCCGGCCAGGGCCAGCCTGATGGCCAGTCCTTTGCCCTCCGGTCCGGTTCCTCCCAGGAATGCCAGCATGTTGTCAAAACTCCTTACCCGATTTTGCCCCTAATATAACATAAGCAAGATTTGAGCAAGTCCCTTCCCTCTTGATGGGAGAGAATCGTTTGCCCTGGGCAGAAGCTCGAAACGGGAGTGAAGGCTACCGATCTCTCACGCTGATGCCTTGGAGATTATCTCAAAAGTCCCCTCTCCCTCTGGGAGAGGGTTAGGGTGAGGGCAAGCAGGCGGGTTGGAGAGCCCATTGGGACAAGCAGCACCGATTTTGAGATAGTTTCTTAGTCCTCCCCTTGGCGACTCCAGTACTCCAACCGGACCGGTGTTAGGGCTCGGTTTGGGAACCGGTCATTTTGCGCCATGGCCAGGGTGCGGCAAAATTGACGTTGCGGCCAGGAACAGCCTAGAATCACGGGAATGCCGGTCGGGGCATTCCCCGGTTATCTTTCCCGAAATTTTTTGCCGGTCAATAGTGGTTATGAGCACGGACGCTCCACCTCTCCGGGTTTTGTTTCTCAGCCCTTATTTCCGCCCCTACCTGGGCGGGATTGAGCGGGCCATCGAACGGTTATCGTTCCAGTTGCTGGAATCGTCGGCGGTGGAATCTGTCGGCGTGCTGACGACCAAGTATGCCTTTCCCCGGGTACCGCACCCGGAATGGCCAAACCGGGAAAAAACCCCTGAAGGTATCTCAATCTTTCGCCTTTCCGGGTTCCCGCGCAGGTCAATGCCCCTGTACTCTGTCCCGCTGGTCTGGTTCTCGCCAGACCAGATTCGGCGTTACCTGGACGAATTCGATCCCCACATTATCCATTTCGTTGGTGACGGCTGGTTCTGGGGCCACTTCTGGGCATGGCTTTGGCGGAGAAAAAATGCCCGCTTTGTATTCACTCCTTCTTATCACACCCTTCCGGCCAGTCGCGTCTGTCTCAAACAGATTAACCGGTTCATCAGCCGGCGGATGCACCAGGTGGTTACCCTCACCGGCCAGGAAGCGGTACAGGTTACCCGGGATTACCGGGTCCAGCGGGGAAGGATTTCCGTGGTGGGATGGGGCGCATCCGTATTGGCCCCGGACGAGGAACCCTTGGACCAACCCGAAGCAATGGTCGAGAAACCGGTTACCATACTAAGCGTGGGCCGGCTTAGCCGCCACAAGGGTCAGTCCTGGCTGATTGACGTGTATCGCCAGGCCCGGTCCCAGTTCCAAAGCCGCGCCAACCTGGTCCTGGTGGGGAGAGATGAAGACTCCGAAACCCAGCTCCGGGCGCAGGTAAGGGAGGCTGGCCTCCAGGGAGAGGTGGAGTTTGCCGGCGAACTGGATGACGAGTCCCTGTCCCGGCGTTACAAACAGGCCGATATTTTTGCCCTTTACTCCCATTACGAAGCGTTTGGCCTCGTTTACCTTGAGGCCATGCTCTGCGGGCTGCCGGTGCTCACCCATGAAGTAGGGTCCAACCGGGAGTTGCTGATCCATGGCGCCGTGGTCACTCCCCGCTTTGACCAGGAGGCGGCCATTACCCAACTGGTGAAACTGGTCAACGACTCGGATTATCGCACGCGGCTGGGCGAGGAGGGCCGGACCTATGCCCATGAAGAATTCACCTGGCAATCAGTGGCCGAAAAGTACCTCGCCATATACCTGCAGCAATCACCGGGAGGCTGAACATGGAACGCGCGGAACTTGAGGAAAAAGCCCGCCAAATATTGCTAACCAACCTGCGGCGCGGTGTGGCGGACTGGAATGGCAGGGAATTCAGCTTCGTCGTGCCTTCCCTTACCGGGTATCCGTTTCAGTGGTTTTGGGACTCGTGCTTTCACGCCATTGCCCTCACCCACCTGGACCTCGACCAGGCCAAAGCGGAAATTACCACCCTGCTCAGCGGCGCCCAGCCTGATGGCTTCATTCCCCACATTATTTTCTGGGAGATGGACAAGCAGCCCGACTTTCTCAGTCGCAACATTGTCGGCATGACGTCTCCCTATTTCAGCGCCACTATCCAGCCCCCCATCATCGCCTACGCCGTGGAGCGGGTTTTTCGCGCCACTGGAGATGTGGAATTTCGGGATGCCGCATTGCCTGTGTTGACCGCCTATTACCGCTGGTTGCGCTATCACCGGGACCCCGACGAAGACGGCCTGATTGCGGTTATCCAACCCGAAGAAGCCGGCACCGATTGTTCGCCCAAGTACGATGAAGCGCTGAAACTGGAAAAATTGAGCAACCAGGGTTTCATTTCAGCCCTGCGAAAGGTTTACGCTGCCTACGAGCCCATGCGGGGCGACGACCGCCGAATCCTGGCCGCCGACATTTTCCACTTTGAGGATGTGTTGGTTAACTCAATCTACGCCTTCAGTCTTCGCTCCCTGGCCAGGCTGCTGGATGACTCTCCTGAAGCGGACGAGTTTCGAAGGGAAGCGGACAAGACCAGGGATGCGCTCTTGGAAAAGTGCTGGAATGAGAAGGCAGGAGCCTTTTTTGACCTGAGCGGCGTCGCCGAAAAGCAGGTGGAGGTGGTCACCATAAGTTCCCTGATGCCGCTGGTCTTGAGCGACCTGCCTCGCCGGATAGTTGAGCGGCTGGTGGAGCAATGGGTCAGCAACCCGGAACATTTCTGGTTGCCTTACCCACTCCCCTCGGTCCCCGCGTCCAATCCCAAATTCCTGCCGGGCAATCCGAGGGGATTCATCTGGAGGGGGCCCACCTGGGTCAATACCAACTGGTTCCTATCCCATTCCCTCAAGGGACACGGCTACCCGGAGTTGGCCGAAACGATAGTATCCAGGACTCATGAGGCGGTGGAAAAGTCCGGTTTTCGGGAGTATTACCATCCCTACACCGGTGAAGGCCTGGGGGCCAGGGACTTCGGCTGGACCACGCTGATCCTGGATATGTAACCCTGGCAGCAAGTCAAGCCACCTGAAGGCTGTGCTGTTCACTTCGGCCTGTTGGTTGAGTATTGATTTCCTCCGAAACAGCGAGAGGGACGGATTCAATCCGTCCCTCTGGTTATCCTTTGTATTCCGGCCCGGTCGCTTCCGAAACCGATCAGATTAATCGTCCGCCGCTGGCACCGGTTGCTTGGTGGACTGCCTCCGCCTGTTGGTGGGGGCCCGCCTGGGCCGCCGCTTCGGTGTTGCCTCCTCGGTCGGCTCTTCGGGCGTCCCTTGAGGTGGTTCTTCGGAGGCCTCCTGGGATGGCGCTTCGCTCTCCTGTACCTCCGCCACGGTAGTTGCTTCCGGGGAATCTATCTCTGCTGCCAGAGCCGCGCCCACCGGAGGTGAGGATTCAGTTTCAGGTTCCCTGCGTTCCTGGTCCGCTGCAGCTTCCGCTTGCGGCTCCGCGGCCTCCGGCATTTCGGAGTTCCGCATGTCCTGCTCTCCGGCGCCTGACGCCGAAACATCAGAAGCTGGATCACTTGTGTCCTGCTCACCGCTTTCGGGTTGCGGTCCCCACTGGCTCACTACCGCTTCCCTGACCAGGGAGTGCGCCCGGTTAAGGTTGAAGGTGCGGAAGCGCCGGCTCCGTCCGGTTTCCTCGTCCTTCTGCTGGTGCCAGTCCCGGACGAAAACATCCTTCTCGCCCAGGCATCGCAGCAGCCGGGTAACGTAGGTGCGGGAGTAGATGCGTCCACCCCATCGTCCGGTAATTTCCGGATGTTCTGCCTCCAGTCCCTGCTGCAGGGCCCCGCAAATCTCTCCCAGCAGGAAGTTGAACGCAACGTGGCTGATCTCTTCCTGGTGCTCCAGCGTGTCGGCCATAATGATGAGGTCCGTGATCCGGCGACCGTCCTGGCCGTCTCCCGGCCCCTTGGGCAACTCTACCTGGGCGAGAATCTCTTCCAGTTCCCTTTCCAGTTCAGGACTCAGGGCTGGCGATGGCTGTTGCTCTTCTTCCGATTCCCTGGCATCCATTGAGGCTTCAGTTTCTTCATCAGTTGCTTCGGAGGGAGAATCGGATCGGCTCGAAGTCACCGCCGCTCCGGCAGTGGAAACATTTTGGGTCGTATTGTCAGCAGTTAATCCGGAGTCTTCCGGGCTTTCCGGCGCTCCGCTGTCGCCCTCGTCTTCCGCTACAGTGTCCTCTGCGGGAACCACTTCTTCATCGGCGGCAACGCACTCTATCCCTCGATCGGATACCTGGGATTCAGGCATGGCCTCCACTGGGACGGGTTCGTCGGCCATTATCACCCAGTCAACCAGTCCCACGGTGACCAGCTTGATGTTGCCTTCTTCCGCGGTGCGGAGCATCAGCTTCTTGAAGCCGGAGAATCCCAGCTTCTTTTCGTCAAATCCGGAAACCCGCCGCATAATCCGCTGTTTCAGCGAGGTAAGAAGGGGTGTCCGGCCGGCTTGCCGTTCGGCCCGCACTATTTCTTCAATGACTCGCATTACGTCGGAAAGCTGTTGCCTGGTTGTGCCGCCAGTCCGTGAAGGAGAGCGGCTGCTGACTACCGGCGCTTTCTCGGGGACTAGCTCGGGGTCCACGTCCGCATCGTAGAGAATCAGGCCGTCCACCTGGTCTGCCAGGCGACGGGACGTGCTCCAGGACACCCCGATAATAATCACCTGTTTGCCAATGGCCCTAAGGGAGTTTACGACGTGGATAAAGTCAGAATCCCCCGATACCAGAACGTAGGTACCGATGTTGGGATAGGAGTGGGCGCACTCGATGCAGTCTGCCGTCATCTTTACGTCCACGCTGTTTTTCACCCGCATGGTGCGAGAGTTCAAGGCTGCGGCGCTGCCGAGCGGCAGTCTGGTGGGCACATAAACCGGCTCAATGCCGGCGGCGTAGAGGGCGGGAGGGTCGTTGATAAATTGGCTGGCCCCTTTTAATTCCGGAGACCTGGTAACCCAGTCAGCATAGGCCTTGGCCACCACCACCCGTCCATGGTTGGCGACCTCTTCTTTGAGGGCGGTGACGTTAGGCGTCCTGTTACCCGAAGCCAAGCTGATCTTAAAGTTTTCCCAGTCTATAAATAGGGCTACGTCGTCTCCTGAACTGGGGTGACCGTTTACGTTTATGATACGCTCACATCTCCTGTGAAGCCTTTTGGATGCCGATGATTGCAGTTTAGTCTCCCCCGCCAACCACGTCAACAACGGTCAGCGACAGGGCAATCGCATTTTAACTGCGGAGCACCTTAAGCAAGTAAACTTCGCTCC
>VXOH01000036.1:0-73288 GCA_009840135.1 Chloroflexota bacterium
CGGCCGTGCGCCCCTACATATTCCCCAAAGACTATTGTCTTCTCTACCCCTCTGGCTGCAGAAAGGCAAGCAATGCATCAATGAAGGCTTCCGGGTCCTCTATCTGGGGTATGTGACCCAGGCCGGGAAGGATGGTCTTGCTGGCGTTTGCGATGTTGTTGTGGAGCAGCTCTTCACCGTCTCGGAGCATGTCCTTTTCGCCGTACATAACCAGGGTGGAAGAGGCCTTAATCATGGGCAGCCGGGACATGATGTCATAGTAGGAAAGAGACTGGTGCAGGTTGCGCACCCATTCTCCCGCCTGTTGCCTGGTGTTGTTGGTGGCATCAACCCACTCCTGCCTGGGATCGGCGAAAGTAGCCCTTTCCTTCAGTTGCTCCAGGGTCCGGGGCTGCGGGCTGCCAGCTGCATCATAGTCCGCGGCCGTGTCCGCCACTCGTTGATTACCGTTCCAGGGATTCCAAAGGGGGCAGCCGACCAGCGCCAGCTTGTCAATCCGCTCCGGAAAACTGGCCGCCATTTCGGTGGCAAGGCATGCGCCAACCGAGTTGCCGACATAGTGTCCCCGATGGATATTCAGCGTCTGGCAGGCGTCGTCCAAAGCCCGCGCGTAGTCCGGGATATTGAAGTGCCGGGTCGGTTTGTCGGATTCACCGTGTCCCAGCATATCGAAGGCGTAGCAGGTGTAGTGCTGGCTCAGCGAATCTATGACTGTGTGCCAAGCCCACGTCGAGGTGCCCAAAGGGTGAAGCATCACCAGGGGAAAACCGGCCCCCTGTTTTACAAAGTGCATGTTCCCTTCCCGGGTTGGTACGCTGTCGGTCAAGTCCCTGCGGACAAACATGGCCCCTCCTTGCTCTTGGGCAGTCAGGATTCAAAATGGTTGCCATTATCCTAGCCAGCGGCATTGGCTCTGTCAATTTGGAACACGGCAAAAACAGCATACTGCGTTACGTTGGGTTATTAGAGAAGCCGGCAACGGCGGACCCGTGAGTATGCCCCCGGCCCGGCGGCAACACCGGCCGTCTTGGAACCATAACTGTAGCTGACAGATTGAACTCGGAACAGGGACCGGGCTCCGGGTCGGACATTCCCTGAACCCGTTTAACAGCTTTAACCCGGGCGGAAATTCCCGGTAACGGTAGCGTTCCCATCCGGCTTATTGTCTTCAGATGTAAGAACGCCGGGTTTCCGGTTCTGGTAATAGCACTTAAAGTTACATTTCATAGGAACAGCAAATACTTTGTATATGTAATTCTTTTGTTGTCATTGATTTTGCCTTGGTTATGTGGCACGATATTTGTAGAGTATAGGAAAGGCTGTCTCTCTTAATCGGGGGAGGTGCCTATGTGGACGAAGCAAGATCTTCAAGCCTTGGTGCAACGGCAAACGGGCGATTACCGTCTCGTTATCGTTTCCAATCGCCAGCCCTACATACATAACCTCGTGGACGGGCAACCACAGTTCGTCATTCCCGCCGGCGGCCTGACCAGCGCCCTGGACCCTTTGATGCAAGCCTGTGGCGGAACGTGGATTGCCTACGGCGGTGGACAGGGTGACCGCTACATTGTTGACCAGGACAACCGGGTAATGGTCCCGCCGGACGATCCCGCCTATTCGCTTCGCCTCGTTTGGCTGACCGAGCAGGAAGAACAGGGCTATTACTATGGGTTCTCCAACGAGGCTCTATGGCCCCTTTGCCACAATGCATATACCGAGCCCGTGTTCGACTCCAGGGATTGGCGAACTTACCAGCAGGTCAACCGCAAGTTTGCCGATCTTGTGCTGGATGAAGTGGGAGACAGGCCGGCCGTAGTGCTTACCCAGGATTATCACCTGGCCCTGCTTCCCCAGTACCTCAGGGAAGCCGATGCTCCCATAATCACCGGGCAGTTCTGGCACATCCCCTGGCCCCACGCCGAGATCTTCCGCATTTGTCCCTGGCAGTCGGAGCTGGTAGAAGGTCTCCTGGGGAACAATCTCCTGGGGTTCCACATCGGTGACCATTGCAGCAATTTCATGGATACCGCTTCCAGGACCCTCCCGGTGCGCGTGGACCAGGAATATAACCGCATAGATTACCGGGACGATACTACCCTGGTCCGGCCCTTTCCCATAAGCATAGACTTTGACGATATTTGCCAGTTCTCGGAAAGCCCGGAAGTAACGGAGGAAATGGTAAGAATCCAGGATGAATGGGGTCTGGGCGGACAGATTATAGGCCTGGGAATTGACCGGGTGGACTACACAAAAGGCATTCCTCACCGCTTCCGCGCCATTGGCAGGTTCTTCGAGAAATACCCGCAATACCTGGGCAAGGTTGTATTCGTTCAGGCCGGAGTCTTGAGCAGGAGCGACATTGAGGCGTACCAGCAACTGGGCGGTCAAATAGACCATCTGGTGGACGAGATTAACGGCCGTTTTGGCCGGGCTGGTTGGCAGCCAATCGTGTACAAGCCCGACGACCTGCCGGCGGTTACTTTGATGGCCCTGCGCCGGCTGTCCCGCTTCTGCATTGTCAGTTCACTGCACGACGGGATGAACCTGGTTGCCAAGGAATTCGTGGCCAGCCGTTTCGATGACGACGGCGTGCTTATTCTCAGCCCCTTTGCCGGAGCTGCTCTTGAGCTGACCCAGTCCCTCATCGTCAACCCCTATGCTACCGAGGAAATGGCCGAAGCCATCCGCGACGCCGTGACCATGCCCCAGACTGAACGTCGTTACCGGATGCAGCAGATGAGGGGCACAGTCAGGGAGAACAACATTTACAAGTGGGCCGCTCGCCTGCTGGTCGAGCTGATGCAATGTGCCCGCGGCTCCAAGGTTGGCCGCTCCCTCTATGCGTCCGCTGGAATGCGGTAGCTGACCGTTAATCCACTCTTTAATGGTCGCCCGCATCTGATATCATGCCCCACTTGCTGAATGTCTGGCCCAGCGTTCACCGCCGCATAGCCGGGGCAACACACCTGCTGCTTCTGTCTGACTACGACGGTACGCTGGCTCCCATCGCAGCCAGGCCCGATCTGGCTGTCCTTCCTCACCGCACACGGCTGGCGCTTCACACAATTAACCAGGCGTCCGGTGTTTCCGTGGGAGTAGTGAGTGGGAGAAGTCTTGCAGATGTTTCGAGCATGGTTGGTCTGCCAGGCTTGATCTACGCGGGAAACCATGGCCTGGAGATTCAGGGCAACGGTCTGGATTTTATTCACCCTGGGGCCGAAGCCTTGAAGCCTCAGCTGGACAATATTCTGCGCGAATTGGGTGAGAGGGTCGCCGGGATTGAGGGCGCGCTGGTCGAGGGGAAGGGGTTGACGTTGAGTGTTCACTTTCGACTGACTGCCGAGGACCAGAAACCACGAGTCCACGCCGAGTTTGAAGAAGCAACAAGGGCCTGGCTGCAAGCCGGTGAAGTCCGGGTTACCGCAGGGAAAGAAGTCCTGGAAGTTAGGCCAAATATTCCCTGGGACAAGGGCAAGGCCATAGCCAGAATCGCGTCGGAATGTCCGCATGAGGCCCTGGTAATGTATTTAGGGGATGACCTCACGGACGAAGATGGATTCGCGGTTGTCAACGATCTTAACGGATTGTCAGTTTTTGTGGGTCCGGCCCGGCAGCCTACGAGGGCGCTCTACCGGGTGGACTCTCCCTCAGAAGTGGCGACGACTCTGGATCTGATTGCGGCCATCTGAACTAAGGACTGTTCCGATGAGCCCCGGTTGGCGAGCACGGTCAAGCTTGCTGCCCCTCAACTTCTTTCTTTGGCGATGGGCCACCCTAACCCTCCGACTCCACCTTTATCAGCTTGTCCAGCCGACGTTGAAAACGGGGCTCGGGTATGAAGTTTGCCGCCAGGAAAGCGCTGACTATTTCCTTGGATAGGTCCAACCCTATTATGCGCGCCCCCAGGCATATTACGTTCATATCGTCGTGTTCGACTCCCTGGTGGCCGCTGTAGGTGTCGTGGCAGATTCCGGCCCGGACGCCGGCCAGTTTGTTGGCCGTAATGCTTGCCCCTATGCCGCTGCCGCAGCAAATGATCCCCCTTTCGGCCTGCCCTGATTGCACTGAACGGCCCACCGCGGCGGCAAAATCCGGGTAATCATCATCCGGGTCCAGTTGGTGGGCTCCGAGATCAATTACCTGGTGCCCGGCAGACTCCAGCCAGGGCCTCAATAGCTCCTTCAAGGGTAATCCGGCGTGGTCGGCGCCAATGGCTATCTGCATTTTCGTTTCTCCAGAATTGGGGAATCAAGGGCTGGTAAATATTTACTGAAAACAGGACCAGGTTCAAACCGTGGCTATATCAGCCAGCAAGTTGGGTCAACCTGATTTGTTACGTATTTCACAAGATTGGGGGGCTATGCTAGAATGCGCTATCAGATGCTGCTCCCGCCAAATAATTCTTGCCCTATTGCATTAAAGATGTCAATATTGGGCCAACTCAAGGGCTCTTCCGGGAGAGAAGCGGGCTAGATGATCAAGGCAATCTTCTTTGACTTTTATAATACCCTGGTAAGGTTCTGGCCTCCCCTTGCCCAGATTCAGCAAGCTTCGTGCCAGGAGTTTGGCTTTCACCTGGACCAGGAGTCGTTGAGTTACGGATACTCGGTCGCCGACATTTATTTTAATCGCCAGAATGAAATCAAGCCTCTGGCCCTTCGCAGCGAGGAGGAGCGGCTGGATTTCTTTTCCCGTTACGAACAAATTCTTCTTGAGAACGCCGGTCTGCCGGTATCGCTGGATTTGGCCCGCCAGGTCTGGCAAGTGGCCATAAGCGTGCCCAAAGACTTCGTCACCTTTGACGACACGCTGGAGTCGCTGGAACGCCTCAAGGGCAAGGGATACTCATTGGGAGTGATTTCCAACCTGAGGCGCGATATGAACCAGCTTTGTGACAATCTGGGAATGGCTCCCTACCTGGATTTCTGCCTTACGTCGGCAGAAATAGGTGTGGAAAAGCCTGATCCGGCGATCTTTGTGGCCGCTTTGAAACGGGCGGGGGTCAAGCCATCAGAAGCCCTGCATGTGGGTGATCAGCCCAGGTCGGATATGGTGGGAGCCCGGGGCGCTGGACTTCACGCCATCTTGCTGGACCGGGGCGGGTGGCACACTGAAATCGAGAATTGCGTCCAGATCTCCCGTCTGGACGAACTGGACGAACTGCTGGCCCATGCGCCCGAATCCCTGCTGTTGCACAAGAGTGAGCCGGGTGTCAGCGGCTATTACCCCGACGAGCAGGCTGCCGGCTAGTCTCTTTATTACGCGCGGCGCCCTGAATCTTTTCCCTGCCTGTCCATCCCTTAAACGCCGGTGGGCAGTTGACTCCCGAAGTCCCAGGATTGGAGGCTCATTATGGTGGAGAATGCTCAACCGCAGGCCAATGGGGCAGACCCGGTTCGGGTGATTGTCTGGTACGACTATATTTGACCCTGGTGCTACGTCGGCCTGGAGAGGGTTGACAAGTTGGGCCAGGATTACAACATTGCGGTGGAGGGTCGGGCGTATCTGCTGCGCCCCGATACCCCGAAGGATGGGCTGCTGCGTCAGCCCCGTTCCGGTGAGACGGAGGATGAGCTCAGCGAGCCCATCCGGTCCCAGATTCGGGAAGCAAACCTGATAATGAAGCCGCCCCAGGTGACACCCAACACCGTCTATGCCCTGGAGGCTACTGAGTACGCCCAGCAGCATGGCAAGTTCATGGAGTTCCACCATGCAGCATATAAGGCGTACTGGGAAGACCGGAAAGACCTGGGAAAGATCGAGGTACTGGCGGAGATAGCGAAGTCTGTTTCCCTGGATGCCGATGAAATGGTTCAATGCCTTGAAACTCGCGAACTTACGAACCTGGTAATGGGGCAATACCAGGAAGCACTACAGCAGGGAATCCGCGGCATCCCCACCTTTGTAGTTGGGAATCTGCTCTTTACCGGCGCTCACCCTTATGAAATTTTCAAGTCGGCCATGAACCAGTACCTGGAATCCGGTTAAAATTGTTGGTAGGTGGCAAGCTAGATGGGGCGACCAAAGAGGTCGCCCCTTTTTCTGTGCAATGAAAAGCGAGGTAGCGAAGCGTTGCCGCCATTTCCGGTTGAACCCTTATTGGGCCGTGTGTTAATATCCAAATGCAATTTGTTACAGAATTCACGAACTTTTCCTCCGCCGGAATCCTCTCTGACTTGAGGTGGATGGGGCCAAGGAGCCCAAGGTGATGGATGGGCTGAAAGAAAGAATCAGAAGGGCCGTCCACAATCAACCTCAACCCACAGTTACCATCCTCTCGTCCCTGTTGTCAGTTGAGGACGAGCTTGGCTACATTCCCAGAGAAGCCGTCGAAGAGGTTGCCGGTTATAACCGGGTAACGGTAAACGACGTATGGGCAGTAGTCTCCTTCTATCCCAATTTCAGGACCGTGCCCCCCTGTGAGCATCGTATCGAAGTTTGCTGGGGACCCTCCTGCCACCTGGTCGGAGCAATGCCGGTAATCGAATCAGTGCTTGAGGCTGCGGGACTGGCAGAAGAGGGAGACACGCCCGACGGGAAGTTGACGGTTCGCTATAACACGTGCCTGGGCGCCTGTGCCCTGGCGCCCGTAATGTCCATTGATCATCACCTGGTGGGGCGTGCGGACCCGAAAAAGGGCAGGGAACTGGTCGGCCGGGCTCTGGATAACAACAGCGGCGACCCACACGAAGGGGCGGGTTTCCGCGGTTAGGCGGCTGCCTCAGTGGCCGACACTCGCATGCAGCGACGATGACAGTGACCTTTAACGATATCAAGGAAAAAGCCGACGCCAGATGGAACGAATTGAACTCTGTCCGTCCGTGGATACGGATAGGTACGGCTCTTTGCGGCCAGGCGGCGGGCGCCGAGGAAGTTGCCGATGCCTTCGACTCAGAACTTGAGGCGCGGGGCTTTGACGCCACGGTAAGCCGTGTCGGATGCCTGGGCCTCTGCTATGCCGAGCCCCTGGTGGACATTCTCGTACCCGGCCGGGGACGGGTAGTTTACGGCAACGTAGATGTTGACATGGTCTCGGACCTGGTTGAGGATCACCTAAAGACAGGCCAGCCTGTTACGGACAATGTTATGGGCTGTCGCGCCCTGGGCTATGTCGGAGAGGAAATTGATGGGGAACTGGAGTCCCTGGACCAGCACCCCATGCGGGCCAGGGAGCAAAGAATCGCCCTGCGGAACGCCGGTCACATTGACCCCCTGGACATTTATCAATATGTCGCCAACGGCGGCTATCATGCGCTGAATCGCGCTCTTACCGAGATCACCGCGGCAGATGTGCTGGAAGAGGTGAATGTTTCGGGATTGCGAGGGCGAGGCGGCGCCGCTTTTCCTGCCGGTACCAAGTGGCGGTTTCTGGCGGGCTCCAACGCTCCCGACAAGTACATTCTATGCAACTGCGAGGAAGGTGATCCTGGCGCCTTCAACGACAAGGGGATTCTGGAAAGCGACCCGCATACAGTGGTCGAGGGAATCATCCTGGCGGGGTACGCCACCGGGGCAAACCACGGCTACATTTTTATCAGGCATGGTCACGACGGACCCATAGACCGTACCAAGGCAGCCATTGCCCAGGCTTATGAACTGGGATTGCTGGGGGAAAACATCCTGGGGTCGGATTTTACCTTTGACCTGGAAGTGGCACTGACGGGAGATTCCTACGTTTCCGGCGAAGAGACCGCCCTTATGGAGGCAATAGAAGGCAGCCGCGCCATGCCCAGATACCGGCCTCCTTTTCCGGCCCAGGTTGGTGTTTTCGGAAAGCCCACCAACATCAACAACGTCAAAACCATGGCTTACGTACCCGAGATTGTTGCCAGGGGTGGCGAGTGGTTCGCCGGCATTGGCCACGACAAGAGCACCGGAACCGCCATTCTCTGCCTATCGGGCAACCTGAAATATACGGGCATGGTGGAAATTCCCATGGGCGTGAATCTTAACGAGGTCCTGTATGAAGTGGCCGGAGGAGTGCCGGGGGGAAAGCAATTGAGCTTCCTTCAGACCGGTGGCCCGTTGGGCGGCGTGCTGAGCGCCGACGCCACTGACCTGGTGCTGGACTTTGACATTTTTCGCACCGCCGGGGCAATACTGGGTTCCGGAGGCGTTATTGCGGCTGATGAAGACACCTGTGTAGTTGACCTGACCAGGGTGTTGATCGCTTTCTGCCAGTATGAGTCATGTGGCAAGTGTTTTCCCTGCCGTATGGGCATGAGCCACATGCTGGAGGTCCTGGAACGAATCTGCCGGCTGGAAGGCACTTCGGATGACCTGGCGCTGATGAGCAGTATCGGGGAGAATATGCAGGCGGGATCGCTTTGCGGTCACGGTCAGCTGGGGTTCAATCCGGTAGCTTCTGCCCTTCGTTATTTCCCGGACCAGTTCCAGACGCACATTGTAGAGAAACGGTGCCCCACCGGGCGTTGCCAAGCGCCCCGCTTTGCTCCCAGTCTCAGTCGCAGATAGCTTACCGGCCCTTCAGGCTCAGCCTGAATTGTGAGAAGTATAGATGCCCGATAACATTACCATTTCCATTGACGGGGTGGAGATAAAGACCCAACCGGGGAAAATGGTGCTGGAAGCGGCTATCGAAGCGGGAATATACATCCCTTATCTGTGCTACCACCCGGGCATGGACCCCTTTGCCGCCTGCAGGATGTGCGTAGTCTCCGTGGAAGGAGGCAGGGGGTTTCCTGCGGCTTGTACCCTTCCCGCAGCCGACGGAATGCGCATCCGAAGCGACTCCGAGGACGTGGATGAACTGCGCAGGTCGGTGATGCAGATGCTCATTGCCGAGCATCCTAATGGCTGTCTTACATGTCACCGTGTGGACATCTGTGGCCCCAGCGATGTTTGCCTAAGGCACGTTTCTGTGAACGACCGTTGTGTCACTTGCCCCAAGAACGAGCGCTGTGAGTTCAAGGACACGGTTCGCTACCTGGGAATGGAGCTGGAATCCCCTCTGAATTACAAATACAAGCAGGTGCCGCTGGAGGTCTCAGATCCCTTTTACGACAGGGATTACAACCTGTGCATTGCCTGCGGGCGTTGCGTGCGGGCGTGCGAAGAAATACGTGGCGACGACGCCATTTGTTTCACCGAACGTTCCGGCAAGGCCCTGATTGGGACGTCGTTTGGCTCTTCCCTGCTGGAGTCGGGCTGCGAATTTTGCGGCGCCTGCATTGATGTGTGCCCGGTGGGCGCGCTGGTGGAGCGGGACCACAAATGGGAGAAGCCCCGCAGCGTGGAGCAGACCATCTGTCCCCATTGCCCGGTGGGTTGCCAACTTAACCTGGAGCTAGGAGATTCCGGAGAACTTGTCCGGGTGGTCCCCGAAATTAACGCTCCCTCAAACAGGGGACAGGCTTGCTTTAAGGGGAAATTCGGTCTTGAGTTTCTTAACAGCGGGGAACGACTGGACAAGCCGCTGATTCGAAAGAACGGGGAGTTGGTGGAATCAAACTGGGATGATGCGCTGGACCTGGTGGCCTCGCGACTGCAGGAATACAAGGGCGAAGCATTTGCCCTGTTAACGGCCCCTGATTCCACCAACGAAGAGATGTACCTGGCCCAGAAGTTCGCCAGGGTTGCCATGGGCACCAACAGCGTGGACGTCACTTCGAACCTTTATCCCGAGCTTACCCAGGGGTTGCTTCGAGCTCTGGGCCACGGCGGGGCGACAAATCCCATTTGGGACCTGGAGAAGGCCGGCAGCGTTCTGGTTTTCAACTCGAACCTGACCGAGGACAACAATGTCCTAGCGCTGCCCATCAAGCGTGCGGCCAAGAACGGGGCCTCCCTCATAATCATTGACTCGCGGGAGGTTGAACTCACTCGCCATGCCGATATGTGGCTCCGACCGAGGCCCGGAACCGAGTTGTTGCTTCTCGGCGGTATCCTGCGGGAGGTGCTCGACCAGGGATTGGTGAAGGAACAATGGGTGGAAGAAAACTGTGAAGATCCCGCTACCCTCTTCTATTACCTGCACAATCTGGACCTGGACGAGGTAGCCGCGACAACCCAGGTGAGCAGGAACTCCATGGCTCTGGCTGCCGGACAATTCGGTGGCGCGGAATCGAGCGCGGTGTGCTACGGCCTTAACAATGTACCGTCAGAATTGCAGCGGGATTGCGTAAGCGCCTTGTTGGACCTGGTCCTTTTAACCGGCAACGTGGGCAGGGCCGGGGCTGGCCTTTACCCGGTAAGGCAGGGAGCCAACGAGCAGGGCTCCTGGGACGTTGGCTGCATTCCCGGCCGGCTGCCCGGTGGCGCTTCTCCGAGAGATGAACGGCGCCGTTCCGAACTTGAAGAGTTGCTCAATTGTTCCCTTCCCCAGAATCGCGGCTTTGGTGTAACCAATTTTGCCGAGGCCGCCAGGGACGGCATTTTGAAGGCCTTGTTCCTGGTAGGCGACAGTCCTAACCTTACCAATGGCAACCTGGGCGACGCGGTGACCGCGCTGCAGGAGTTGGACTTCCTGGTGGTCATGGATGCGTTTCTGTCGCCGGCTGCCCGGGTCGCCGATGTGGTGCTGCCTCGCCGGACCTTCGTGGAAAAGGATGGCACTTTCACGAACCTTGAACGGAGGATTCAACGGCTGAAGCCCGTCCGGGAATGTGAAGACCAGGGACCGGAAACCGAAAGTGCGGTGTTTGGGCGGCTGGCCCAAAAAATGGGCGCCATGGGGTTTGACTTTCCGTCGGCTGGCGCAGTTATGGATGAGATTGCTCGGGTGGCGCCATCCTACGCCGGCGTTTCCTATGATCGCCTGGAATCGGAATCCAGGGTCGTGCTGAGGACCGGGTTGGAAAGCCCCAAGCCTACCCAGATGCTGTACGCCGGACGGGAATACCGCGGTTTACAGTGGCCCGTCTCCGAAGATACAGGGTCTGATACGCCCGTGCTGTACCAGGAGAGCTTTCCCCTGGGCAAGGCCAATTTAATCGCACCTGAGTTCAGAGTTCCGGAAGACCTGACTGATCCGGACTACCCCCTGTGGTTGGTTCCAGGCAGGGTGCTCTTGCAGCGGGACCGGGAAACCCGCGTCGAGTTGGAGCAAAGTTCCCGGCGGAACCGTATAGTTCGGGAAGAATTGGTAGAGCTCAGCGGTATTGATGCCTCCGCCCAGTCCATACTGGATGGTGACTCGGTTCGTCTGGAGACACCAAGGGGTAGCCTGGCCGGTGTGGCTCGAGTCAGCGATGAGTTGCCATCGGGAATGGTGGCAATAACTGGCCTGTTCGGACAATTGGCGGTGGATCTTCAGGAATCTGATCATCCCGACCCCATGTCCCAGGCTCCAGGGTTGCACGTGACCCCGGCCAGGCTGTTTAAAGTCGCAGAATAGCAACAAGGAAATTCAAACCGGCAGTTGCTACAATTAAAGGGTCAGTGAGCGCCGGCTGGAACAACACCTGCAGAATGCAGTTGAAGAATTAACTCCCAACACTCAGAGGTGAAGGATGACCATTGGGGAAAACACCGTTGTGGCCGGTGAGGGCGACGATTCTCGCCCTGCTTACCGTACCGACAGCTTGCCGCAAGCCAACCTGGTCTATCGCAGGGATATAACTGAAGACTTGATGGTTATCAAGCTTGAGCCCCTGGACGGGCCCTTTTCCTTTAAGCCCGGCCAGTATTGCACCCTGGGAAAGGAAGGCGTAGAACGGGCTTACTCCATAGTCTCGGCTCCCCATGAACCGCAACTGGAGATTTTTGTCGAGCTGGTGCCCGACGGTGAACTGACGCCTAAGATGTGGCGGCTTCAACCCGGGGAGAACATGTCCCTCAGGCCCCGCCCCAAGGGGATATTTACCCTCAACGAGAAGGTTCACCACCACCTGATGGTGGCCACGGTTACCGGTGTTGGACCCTATTTGAGCATCATACGCGAGTACCTGCACCAGGGTGGCGAGGGCCATCACTTCTATGTGCTTTTGGGGGCCAGCTACCAGGACGAGCTTACCTACGACACTGAGTTGGTCAGGCTGGCCGAGGAACACCCGGAATGCGTAAAGTTTGTGGCAACTGTCAGCCGGCCCCAGGAAGAGCGTAACGTGGACTGGGAGGGTGAAAAGGGAAGGGTCAACAATATCGTCCTGAAATACCTGGAAGAGTTCAACCTGCCGAAGGACGACACCATGGTTTATACCTGCGGCCACCCGGGCATGATTGAGGACGTAAGGGAGCAGGTGACACCGCTGGGCTGGCAGTTCAAGGAAGAGCGATTCTGGAAAGAGTAGATACCAGGTTTGGGACGCGTTCCCTGTAGGTACGAACGCTTCCGGATTGCCAGGTCTCCACAGGCCTTTCTTCACGGCACAAATCCGAGCATTCAGGCGGTACTCGCAGTCCCGCCTTTAATTTTTACTAAATTGGACCTCTGCTTCGGTGGTTCGCTGGAGTCTGCCCAGCGCAATGGCCCTCATCCTTGGTGGGAACGGCCTTTTGTTGAAAGCCCCTCTCTGGGGTAAAATGCTGCAATAGAACAACATTCAACCGTGGCGGTTTTGGGCCGTTCACGGCACAGCAGTATTTCATTGACTCCCGTTCGCCGCCAATATCTCAAGATTAAAAATGCCCATCCGGACGCGGTGGTGTTGTTCCGGCTGGGCGACTTTTACGAGACCTTTGACGATGACGCGAAACTGGCATCCCGGGAACTGGAGATTACCCTCACTTCTCGCACCATGGGAAAGAACCTGAAGGTACCGATGGCCGGCGTTCCCGCTCATTCTCTGGAACCCTACTTGGCCAGGCTCATCAAGAAGGGGCATAAAGTCGCCATTTGCGAGCAGTTGACCGATCCTGCCAAATCAAAGGGGTTGGTTGAGCGGGATGTGGTTCGGGTGGTTACACCCGGAACCGTTCTGGAGTCTTCGTTGCTGGAACAGGATGCCAACAATTACCTGGCATCGGTGGTAGAAGACGGAGAGCAGGTCGGCCTGGCTTACGTGGACATCAGCACCGGCGAATTCTCCGCTACCCAGTTGGGTGTAAGCCGAGTTAAGGCGGAGTTGCTGCGGATTTCTCCGGCCGAAGTACTTATCCCCGCTTCCGATGAACTTCCCGGCTGGATGGCGAATGAGGCCGTCACGGAGGGCGTTAATAACGACGGGTTGGAGGGAGGCCTATCCTTCCGAATCTCCCATACCAACTTGGCCGCCTTTGACTTCGACCTGGCTGCCAGCGCCCTGCTGGACTACTACGACATTCGTACCCTTGAGTCCTTTGGTTGCGATGAACTTCCCCTGGCCACCCGGGCCGCCGGAGCTATTGTAGACTACCTTTCCCAGAACTATCGCGGAGCCGCCCCCCGCCTGTCCGCCCTGGCAGTCTATTCCTCCGAATCCTTCATGGAGCTGGATGCCCAGACCCGCCGCAACCTGGAACTCTTTCAGGCGGGGCGGTGGGATAATCGCCAGCTGTCCCTGTTTTCCTCCCTGGATATGTCGCGGACGCCAATGGGCGGCCGGTTGCTGCGACGTTGGCTTGGGCAGCCACTGCTGGAAATAGAGCCTTTGCGGCAACGGCTGGACGCGGTCGAGTATTTCTTCACCGGGTCCCTTTGCCGTTCCAGGGTCAGGGACCTTCTTGCCGGCATGGCTGATATGGAGCGGATCCTGGGACATATCCGCACCGAAACCGTGGCGCCAAGGGAGTTGCTGGCGCTGAAATCAGCCGTTGAAGCAGCCGGCAATCTGCAAGCCGAGTTGGAATCCGATGTTTCTACCGGGGTGGAATGGCTGCATAGTCAACTGTCCCCGGTGGCGGAGGTTTCCAGCCTGATTGAACAGGCCATCAACCCTGAACTCTCGGGCGTCCTGGGCGAGGGCAACGTAATCCGGACGGGATTTTCGCCCCAACTGGACGAATTGAAACTGGCCTCCAGCGACGCACGGTCATTTATCGCCGGCCTGGAGCAAAGGGAAAGGGACCGGACGGGCATCCGAAATCTCAAAGTGGGGTACAACCAGGTTTTCGGCTACTACCTGGAAGTTAGCAAAGCTAACCTGGCCCAGGTGCCAGAAGATTACGTTCGGCGCCAGACCCTTACCAACGGTGAGCGGTATATAGTTCCGGAACTGAAGGAGTACGAAGCCCTGGTCCTGAACGCCAGGGAACGAGTTGAAGAGCTGGAGCGAAGTCTTTACCGGCAGGTCTGCGCCCAGATCGGAAACTATGCCGAATCCATAATCAGATTGGCATCTGCGGTGGCATGCGTTGATGTCTTTTCCTCCCTGGCGGAGGTGGCGACCCAGCAGGGTTACGTTCGTCCGCAGCTGGATATGGGCGATGCTCTTTACATAAAGAATGGACGCCATCCGGTGGTGGAACGCCACCTGGGAGCCGGTAGTTTTGTCCCTAATGACCTGGCTCTGTCCAACGAGGACACCCGTCTCGTGGTCCTGACCGGTCCCAACATGGCCGGCAAATCAACTTACATTCGTCAGGCCGGTATCATAGTGCTGATGGCGCAAATTGGCAGCTATGTTCCGGCGGATGAGGCGAGAATAGGAGTGGTGGACCGCATATTCACCAGGGTCGGCCTGCAGGACGATTTGGCCACCGGGCAGTCCACCTTCATGGTGGAGATGGTGGAAACGGCGGCCATACTCAATCAGGCCACACCCCGTTCACTGGTAATTCTTGACGAGGTGGGCAGGGGCACCAGTACCTACGATGGCATGTCAATTGCCCGTTCGGTAATTGAGCACCTGCACAATGACCCCAAGCTGGGCTGCAAGTCCCTTTTTGCCACCCACTACCATGAGCTGACCGAGCTGGCGAATACGCTGCCAAGGGTAAGGAACTTCAGCGTTGCAGTGAAGGAGGAGGAAGGCAGGGTGGTCTTCCTGCACCGTATTACGCCCGGAGGAGCAGACCGAAGCTATGGCGTGCATGTCGCCCAGCTGGCGGGACTGCCCCGCGCGGTGGTCAACCGGGCCCGCGAGGTGCTGGAAGAAATGGAATCAAGCGGCCGCAAAGACAAGGGCCGTTCCAGGTCCAGAAGAAGGGAACCCGTTGTGCAAATGTCATTCTTCGGTACGGACCAACCCCTGACCGACGCCGTGCTTTCCTTGGATGTTGCCAACCTTACTCCCCTGGAAGCTATCAACAAGCTGTACGAACTACAGGAAAGAGCCAGAAACGACTCAGGACAAGCGCCGGAGCATTGATCAGGCAGCCGCGAGGATGTTTGTTTTACGGGACAACCGGAATCATTGCCTTGCATTTCAAAAAGAGCCCGGCTTCAGTAATCCGGTGCAGGCGGATTCCGCGATTTCGAATCTCTGGAATCGGCCCGCCGGATTCTCGATAGTTCACCCCGGATTGCAGGGGCAGGGACAACCCAATGATTTGGAGGACTTATGAGCTCAGCCGTGTTTTACTGGTGGCCGCGTTGATCATCCTGTCGGAAAGCGAGAGAGTTGCTCTTGCAGAAAGGACTGGAACTGGAGGAACGGGACTACTTTAAAGACCCCCTTAACGAAACGGAACTCATGGATCTGGCTTCGATGGCGTCTCTTTCTGACCTGTTCGCGTGGCGCAGTCCCAGTTTCAAAAAATTGGGCCTGCCCAGCCAGGACATTTCCGAGCAGCAGATGGTCAAGTTGATCCTGGATGAGCCCAGGTTGCTGCGCCGGCCGATCACCAGGCTGGCAGACAGACTGATCATCGGGTCGAGCCCAAAGCAGATGGAGCAGGAACTGGCCAACCTGCCGTAAACTTGGTCAGGCGAAGTGAATTCGGTCGGCAATTCGATGCTCGTACAGCATCCGTAACCTGCCGGCTTGGAGGCCGGCAAGGCCCCCCCGCTCGTATAGGGTGGGTCGCGGCGCCAAAAGTTAAATGTGCCGTGCCGTGGGCGGAATGCCGTGTTTTTCGTAGGCAAGGGAAACCCAGGTTCGTTGGCATTGGGATTTTCCCTTACCTGCTTGAATGACAGGTATTGGGGCACTGGCGCCCGCAGCTACCGGGCTCGTTTGTATTTCACCGGAGCCTGTCGTAGACTGTTGCCTGTTGCCTGATGTGCCACCAAATATTTGATTTAATTGTTGTTTTTTTATCAACTCCTGTGATAATCTCTGTCATACCTTAAACTGCGGGGGACAAACGTCGGACCATGAAGATTTTCTTCGATGTTGACTACACCATTCTTGGCTTGGATGACACCCTTCGCCCCGGAACCAAGGAGACTTTTCAGAAGTTGTTGGATGACGATCACGAGATCTTTATCTGGTCCGGCATGGGAGAGCGCTGGGAAGTTATAGAGAAACACAAGCTGAACCCATACATCAGCGGGGTATATGAAAAGCCCACGCACCATTTTCACGAACGGCTGGAGGAGCTGAAGATTCCCTTTGAGCCTGAGTTTGTGATTGACGATTATCCCGAAGTTGTTGCGGCTTTCGGCGGCGCCTGGGTCCCTCCCTATTTCTTTGCCCGCAATGTGGACCAGCAGATGGACCGGGTGTACCAGATCGTTTGCGATTTTGCCAAGGATGGCACGTCCGAAGACAAGCAATATCGCGCCAAGGGAACTGTGCTGCCACTCTTCTAGACTTATTCAATGACTCGGCTCTTGTGAAGCGGTCCCGTCAATAGGCGCCTCCCTTCGCAGACCCAAGATGCCCTGAGGACGGGCCACCATGTCTGTACGGATTCTCCCCCCGGAATTGGCCTCGCAGATCGCCGCTGGCGAAGTAGTGGAACGACCGGTTTCCGTGGTCAAGGAACTGTTGGAAAACTCTCTGGATGCCAACGCATCCCGCATTTCGGTGGAAATTAAGGGTGGCGGCGTCGAGAGCATACGCATCGTTGATAACGGTTACGGAATACCTTCCAACGAGGTGGTATTGGCTTTTCAGCGCCATGCCACCAGCAAGGTCGAGTCCCGAAATTCCCTTGATGCCATTGCAACCCTGGGTTTCCGGGGTGAAGCCCTCCCCAGCATAGCCGCGGTTTCCCGAATGTCCATGGTCACGCGTTTCCGTGACTGTGAGTCAGGGTTTGGGGCCGATTTCCTTTGGGGTGGCCTGGTGAAAGAGGGGGCCCAGGGCTGTCCCCCAGGAACAGTAGTCCAGGTTTCCGACCTTTTCGGAAACTTGCCCGCCCGCCGCCGGTTTCTCAAGTCCGCCACCGCCGAGACAGGACGAATTCACGACCTTCTGGCCAGATACGCCCTGGCTTACCCGGAAGTAGCGTTTCAGCTTCGCGTAGGGGACCGCCAGTCCCTTTCGACTCCCGGGAACGGCATTTCTGCAGACGCGGTGCTGGCGGTTTACGGGTCGGAAGTTAGTTCTAACTTGCTGGAAATTACCGGCGAAGGGCCGGAGTCGGCCTACTCTGTAGATGGCTTCATCGGAAACCCCGGGTTGAATCGGGCCAACCGCACCTATATGACATTTTTCGTCAACCGCCGTTGGATTCAGAGCCGGATGCTGACCTTCGCCCTGGAAGAGGCCTATCACGGACTGCTGCCCGAAAGACGCTATCCCCTGGCCATCGTCAATATTTCCGTGCCATTTGAAGATGTGGACGTGAACTCCCATCCTGCCAAGCGGGAGGTCAGATTTCACCAGGATGGCAGAGTTTATTCGGCGCTGCAAAGGGCGGTGAGAGAGTCCCTGGTGGCATCATCGCCGGTGCGTGCGATGCGGGCTCCCGGCGCACGTTCCTATCAGGAACCTCCGCAATCAGACACTTCGCCGCGATTCTTCACCAGTCCTTTTGACTCCAGGTCACTTGTGTCGGGGGCGGCTCCGGCCTTCGGCAGTGAAAGCAGGGAAGGAGCTCCGATCCAGGGAAGCGGGCCTGCAGATGCGGCCTTGACTCCCCGGCAAGCCTTGCCTTCGCTGAGAGTCGTAGGACAGGTGAGGTTGACTTATATAGTGGCAGAAAGCCCGGATGGGATGTACCTGGTGGACCAGCACGCAGCTCATGAGAGGGTCCTATTTGACCGAATAATCCGGAAGGGTGTCAACAGCGGCAGCCAATCGCAATCACTCCTGGCTCCCGTGTCCGTTGATTTGTCGCCCAGCCAGATAGCCACTCTGACGAGCAACCGGGATTTCCTGGTGGAATACGGCTTCAAACTGGAGGAGTTTGGCGGCAACAGTTATCTTGTTCGGGCAGTCCCTTCCTTCTTAACGAGAGGCAACCCCGCCAAATCGCTGGTAGATATTCTTGACATGGTTGCCTTCGAGGGCGCCATAGACGATCAGGAACAGGCCGTGGCGGCCTCCCTGGCCTGCCACGCTGCCATCCGGGCCGGCCAGTCTATGACTGAGACTGAGATGAGAGCCTTGCTGGAGCAGCTGGAGGTCACCGACAGCCCCCACACCTGTCCTCACGGGCGGCCAACAGTCATCCACTTCAGCTCCTATCACATGGAACGAGAGTTCGGCAGGCGGTAAGTTGGGGCTTCCCCATCCGCGCCTCTGCCTGTACTTTCCTTTTCTCTTAGCTTCACTCTACCGGCGCGTCAAGCGCGGTTCCCTGGCGCCATTGCGGATTGTGCTGCCCATGTTGACCAGCAGGAATAAGAAAGAGGTTCCTGTCCTACAGGAACCTCTTTCTTATTCCTCATCAATCAGCCCAGGTTAACTCTTGCCCAGGTTCAGCCGCTTCTATGCCCCTCTTCGCGGGTCCGTACGAGGATCGCTGGCTGGGTGGAAAATGGATCCGGAACCCGGGAATTCTTCGGATGTAGTACTGGGCTTTCCGCCGAAACGGAAAAGGCCAGCTGAAACTCCCGCCATGGCGGCTACTCCGATTCCCAGCTTTGCCAGGAAATTGCGGCGGCTTTCGCCCTTCTTAACTTCCAGTTCTTCGCCCTTAACCACTGGTTACTCCCACCTCATCAGAATACATTGGCCACAGGCCGGCAAGCCCACGGTCTATTGACTGATCACTGAGGACACATTATAGCAGTACCGGCCCAGCAATGCATACAAACCGTTTTAGTCAGCCCACCATCGCAACTTGAACGAATAGCTAAATGAATGGAGTCGAAGCCTTGAGGCTCCAACTCGAAAATTCACCACAACTCCTACTACTGGCTACTGGCCTTTGGGCGGGGTCTCCACGTTTTTGCGGGCCATGACACTCACCCAACAGCGCAGTGCCAAATGTGACTCCGTTAGGTTGATCCTTGTAATCCGTCCTTCGACGCAAGGTCCTCTAGCAGCATTCCGGCAACCTGGCGCCCCATCCTCACCGAGTAATTGGTGCCCCGGTCTTCAGGATAGATCTGAGTCGTATTGGCGAGGTAGAGATTCTTGATTGGCGTTCGGTGATCGGGTATTTGCCGGCCATAGTTCGTTCCGATTATGGGCTGAGCGCCGTCAACCTTATGGTGGAAATACCCCCTGATCCAGGAACGGTCAAAGGCGGGATTCAGCTTTTGAAGATGGGGTATAAATTGGTCCACCAATTCCTCGGGGCTCTTCGAATATAGTTCACTGTCGCGGGAAGTATAGTTGGTCAAATAAACAATATGGTTTCCACCATACAGTGCCGGGTCAATCATGTTGGTATGCTCGATGACGCCGACAAAGGGCAGGCTGCGGTCCGCGACGTTCAACCAGTACTTGGACGTCAAGGGCCGGTCCAGCGCCAGAATCAACAAGACAGCAGAAAGATATTCCACTCCTTCAAGTTTCGAGCTGTAAATTTCGGGCAGTGGGGGAACCAGCCGGGTAAAAATGTAAGAAGGTGTGGTGGCCACCACAGCGTCATAGCTCCGGACCTCCGGGGCGCCTCCAGGTAGCTGGACCTCCAGCCCGGTAGCTCTCTGGTCTTCAACAGCTACACGACTTACCCTCGCCGATATATGGACCGCCCCGCCCTGCACGCATATCTGCTCTTCCAAGCGGTCAAAGACCTCGCCGAAACTGCCCATGGGATAGCCCAGGCGCTCCTTTTGCAGCGCCTTGCCGCGGGAAGCAACTCTAAGATAAATCTTTCCCCAAAGCCATGTCATGCTGATCTGGTCGTAGTAATCGCCAAACTTGCCCCGCAGCATGGGCTCCCATATTGCCTCGTAAATGTCCTTTCCCAGGTTTCCGGTCAACCAGTCCTGGGCAGTCACGCCTTCAAATTTCTGCCAATTGCGGGTCTTCTGGAGAACGAAGGTAATCAGGCCCAGCCGCAATCTCTGAACCAGGCTGAGGGGCTTAAACCGGAGCAAATCCAGGGGGGTAGCGAAGTCCCAGATTTTGCCGCTGTGATAGACCCCCACCTTGGATTCCAGCCAGGCCAGACTGTCTCCCAGACCCAATTCGTGAATCAGGTCCGTCATGTCGGTGTCGCTGACAAACAGGTGGTGGTAGCCGCGTTCGAGCCGGCCTCCTCCGACATCGAAGGTCGAGGCCTGGCCGCCCAGAAAAGGCGCGACTTCAAAGACTTCGGCAAAGTGCCCGCCTTTCGTGAGCTCGTAGGCTGCTGCCAAACCGGCCGCGCCGCCCCCGATAATCCCGACCTTCATCAGGTTCCTTCCCCTCCGGCTGTTGTTACCCGTTGGGAATCATCGGCCGCTTCCCGATTTACCGCCAACTGCTTCAGGGACAGGTTTTCCTTCCACATCAGTACGAAGCCGGCCACATTTACCGGGAGCCACAACGCCACCAGGTGTACTACCAGGGCGTAGCTGGCCGCCACCGCCCAATCGACACCCATTACGGCCAGCGTTTGTTGCGCTATCAGCTCAAAGGGACCGATTCCCCCTATGGAAACGGGAAAGGCGGTGGAAAGGTTGGAAGTTGCGGTTACCAGAACAATGGCCAGTGCAAATGCCCAGAGAGAAGTGAAGTAATCATTGATTCCGAAGGAGTAGGCAACCGTCATATAGACTAAAATCTCTCCAGCCCACACGGGCAGGGACAGGAGCATCATCATGCCGTGTTGCCTGGGAGAGCTGAGGATGCTCAGCCCCTCCACGAAATTCAAAGCCAGGTCTTTGAGGCGTGGGCCAAATCTGTTGGGAAGCCTCCTGGATATGCGGTCAATTACAATCGCCGTGCCAGGATTGACCGCTATGAAGGTTATGACTGACAGGGCCGCCAGCAGTCCCAAGCCGGCTACCCCCGCCAGTATGAAGGCCGCGTTCTGGTAAACCAGACCCAGTTCGCCAAAAACACCAGCCAGCAACAGAAGCAGCGCGGCCAGTACACTAAGCAGGAAAAGGGTCAAACCGTCGTAGATGCGTTCAACGCCTATCGTGGCCAGGGCTGTGCTGCCGCTGAACTGTTCCCGTTGAGCCATATAATATGCCCGAACGAACTCACCCGCGCGGGCTGGCAGCACGTTGTTGGCTGCATATCCGATGACGACCACAGGGTACAGCCGCATCACTGAGATCTTGCGTAGCGGCGAGAGAATGTATCGCCACCTGAAGGCTCGAAAATATATGCCGATGAAATATATGACCACGGCCGGCACAATATACAGGTAATTGGCGCCTGCCAGGGCCGTTGCCATATCTTCCAGGTCAATAGTCCAGATCAGGAACAGCAGGAAAATCCCGCTCACCCCGACCCCCAGCCAAAGCCTCCAGTTTGTGATTCCCAAGTAGTCCGTCCTGTCGGGAGCTGTACGCTCCCGGGGTCCTAGTTCACGGGGCTTGTTGGTCCCGCGTCGTTGCGTTGGTAGGTATAGTATTCCGAGTTGAACCAGTCTGCATCCAGCCGTCGCAGAACCACGTAACTGAGCACATCATGCCAGTTTTTCGCCGTTGTAGCAGCTTCGCGGAAGTATGCGAGGTCCTGGGTGATTTCTTCCGCCGGGTTTTCTTCCTGGCGATGTTCGCCCGGTCTTCGGTAGTTTTCAGGGAACCACAGAAGATTGCGTCGCGGTCCCGATTGAGTGTAACCCATCATGGAGCCTGGGTCGGACGGGTTGTTGTGGGCTGCCACCAGAATCACTGGATCCCCAACGTCGCCTGTCAGGGCGCTGCATCCTCCTGCCCCCCCTTCGTCCTTAAAGCACCCAAAGGTGAGGCTTCCTTCCCTTTCCTGGTGGCGCGTGTACCACTGGAAAGGATACCAGATGTCGTAGTCAACCCTGGGCGGCAGCGACGACTCCGAATCTATCCGGCGGTCGAAGTAGTTTTCGTCCAGTTCTTGATGGCTGTACAGCAAGTCCTTGCTTCCCTGGGCATAGACGAGGATCTCCCGGCGGGAGTCATCAAAGGTGTATGATGCCTGGAATGCAGTCCAGGCGGTAAAAGCCAGCAACAGCGAAGCAATTCCCAGGCCAATCAGGGGAGGGCTGTCGGATATGCCCGTCTTTCTCGCCAGCCATGCCGTTGCCAGGGCCGACACGATGGCGACTACTGCAGCAGCAAGACCAATGTACATTTTCCAATGGCCGTCTCCGGTCAGGAGCAGGGCTGCTGTCACACCGAAAATTATGGTCACCTGCGGCCCAATCAGCAGAGCCGTTGTCACCGGCCAGGTTGGGCGTACCAACAACCGGCGCCAGGGGATTCTGTCAAACCACTCCCCCAGCAACTTGCCGGCCAGGAATATGAAGGGCACGGTGATGTTGACCAGCAGCCAGGGCATCTTTTCGCTGGCTACCGTATAGGCAAGCAGATTTACCAGGGCCCAGAAGGCCAGAGCCATACCCAGTCGGTCCCTTCGCTTTATGAATACGACGGCACCCAAAATGCCGAATATGGTGGGCAGGAATTCGTACACCGACATGCCCACAAAATAGTAATACCAGGGTTGGTTGCCGCGGGCGACCTCCTGCTGGGCTATCCAGTAACCCATACCCTGCCAGGCGCCGCTGAAAATTCCCGCCGGATTGGTGAAAAAGGTGGTAAACAGGGTTGCCCAAACGGTGTAAAAGATGCCGGCACAGGCCAACCAGACTCCTCCTCGCCAAAGTATGCCAACCAGCAGAGAAACGGTTGCAGCAGCCAGGATAACGGCCGACGCCACCAGGTAATTCAGCGGCAAAGCGTTTCCGTTACTCTCCACATGGATGCCCTCGGGCAACAGTCCGGCAAGAAGGGAATCCACCTGGATTGTCGGCAAGAACAGAACGGAGAATACCAGCGATCCCAGCAAAGGCAGGAAAATGAGCGGCAAGCTATGCCTCCAGGGGAAACGGGCATAGATGAACCATCCCAGGGCTACCGCGACCAGGCATAATGCGCCAAGATAGTCCAGCCAGTTTCCTTGTGGCGCCACCATAGCGAGGAAAATGGCCGCGGCGGCGGCGACCGGCGGCACAACCCCCAATATGCGTCGTCCCTCTACTGCGCCCAACCACCGTCCGTACCAGACGTAAGCCGCCAGCATCATCAGGGCCATGCCACCCACTACCCACGCGGGGAACGCATACAGTGGCAGTTCAATGAAAGGTTCACCCCATAGGGGGGCTCCAACAATGCCCTGGCTCACTCCGTCCCTTCCTACCAGGTCCAGCCCGATGGACTCACCCAGATTTGTAACCGCAGCATCGTCCAGCGCCAGTCCGGCCACCTTGACGCCCAATTCCCGAATTAGTTCAACGCCGGCGGACCACTGGGGCAGGGTGAGGGTAACCAGCAACAGGAGGAAACCTGCGGCCGGCGTCACCCAGATCGCTCTCAGCAGGCCCCAGGCCCTCTTTGGAGGGCTTTCAACCTTGTAACCATGGTCAACGTCCGGTTCAGACGGTAATCCCTGCGTGGGCGAGCCGCCGTTGCCCTCGATCCCCGCGCCTCCGCTGTCAGCAGCGTCAGGTTCCCTGGCAGCTTTTTCCCTGGAGAAAGGAATGGCCAGGAGAAGGGCCAAAGCCCCGAAAATGGCGGCAATTATGTAGGCCGTCTCCTTGCTGGCAAATGCGATGGCCAGGAGTGAGGAAGAGATGTAAAGGAATCTGTTCCTGGGGTTATGGCAATAGTGCCACAAGAGCATAAAAAGGGAGACGGTCAGGACCGCCATGATGATGTCGTTGCGGCCAAATCGGCTGAAATATAACAACGACGGTGACACAGCCAGCATCAGACCTGTAATGAATGCGCCGGCTCGGCCCAATTGGCTGCGCAAAAAGCAAGGAAGGATAACCAGAACGGTACCGAAAATCACATAGGCGAGGCGCGCAACAAAGTCGGAGTCACCCAGCAGGCGAAGGAAGGCCGCTACCAGTTCAATCTGAAACGGCCCATGCATCCAGGGGGAATGAACGAACCCTTCGAAATTGGACAGCCGCCAGGAATAGTAGAGATGAATTGCCTCGTCGTAGTGCATGGTGCGCCCGCTGAGATCCCAGAGGCGCATAACCAGGGCGGCAAGGCCGAGGCCCAGGAACGCCGCCACGTATCTTCCCTGGCTGGCGCCAACAAGGAAGAGGACTGCCCTCCCCGCCCAGGATTGGCGGAGGGGGACGCCGGATGAGTTCGTGCCTTGTTGGGTGCTATTGTCGTGGGCCGCCATGGCGCTTCATTCTATCATTTGAAGGGTGAGTAGGAGATCTTTTCATAGATGACTACGCTGTCGCGCTTGAACGCGGTTTCGAAAACGCCGTCCAGCGCCGCGGGTTGGCTGACCCCGTACTTGGCCCTCTCTCGGTGGCCCATGTAAACGTAGCGAACATCATAGAAGGAGAGTAGTCGGTAAACGACCAGGGGGTCGTCGCTCTGATAAATTCGGGCTATGTCCTCCTCCCTGCCCTGAAAGGTCTCGGCTGTTCCCCTCCACTGGTGTTCATGTCCCTTCCAGCCCAATATGGTTGGCCTTCCCGTGGCCGCCGAAACCCGGCTGAATTCTGAGTAATCTTCACCAACGGCCTCGACAATTCTGCCGGGCGCGGCTTCGTCCCGGAGCCAGGTAATGGCAGCATACTCGCCCGGATGGCTGTTCTTGATGAATTGCAACCCGTCCAGGGTATTTGAACTGAAATCGTGGTGTTCACCCAGGACTCCCGTTCGGTCAAGGGTTGCTCCCACGGGATAGTAGAGCGCACCAATCAGCAGCAAACAAGCTGCTCCGCCCAGGGCCAATTGGGCCCCCCGACCGAGGACTTGCAGCTGCTTGAAGCGCGAGACGCAGTAGTAGATTCCGAATGCCCCGACAATGCCGAGCAGGAGCCAAGCCTGGTAATAGACCTTGAATACCGTATTCATCCGGTTTCCAAAGAAGTCAGCCAGGTGGAACAATTCGGCCCCACTCAGCAGGTAGGCTGCGGCGGCCAATAACAAGAGTGGAAAAATCGTCCCGCTGCTTTTCCCTCTTAGAGCCAGGCTCAATGCCGCATATCCGGACAAGGCAGCCACCGCCAGTCCGGGCACCACGGTAACTGTCCTGATAACCAGCAACCCCGTCAGTGAATCAGTCTCCCGAGTCAGCGCCCCCCAGGTAGCTGCCAAAACCAGCCAAAGGAGCCAGGGAAGAACAGCCACCATTACCGCCATCACGATGAGCGATGCTTCTTGCTTTGCTGGCCTGGGCCAGTCCTGGAGTCGACGCCATAGAAATAGAAGTCCCAGGAAGGCAGGGCCCCCCATTACCAGCACAAAGTGAATCGGTCTTGTGCCAGGCCCGAGGTAGGGAAGGATACCCGATACCTGGGAGCTGAGGGTAACGTAGAAAGGCAGGTACAACAGAACCGAAAGCACCAGCAACGGGACCACAAGGCTCGCCGAGGCAGCGACTGAACCCATCAACTTGCGCGTCCCGAAGTCGTCCCCGCTTTCGTTTGCATCGCCGGTTGACTCACGCGACAGTAGCGCTTTCGCCAGGATAACTGCGCCCACTATTCCGCCATAGACCGGAAAGTCCCAGGAATTTACAAAGGCCAAAGCTCCCAGGGCCAGGGCCAATAATCCGAAGTGCCAGGAGTTTCTTAGTATCCAGACGCGGCCTATTGGTTCCGGCAGAAAAAGGACATTCAAGGCCAGCGCCAGGACCAACAGCAGGAAGGGCAGGTTTAATACGTGGGAATGCAGGTCTCCCAGCAGGAAACTGAAAAACGGGAACTCGGTTATGGTGTAGTCCAGGCTGACTCCGCCCCGCAGGGTGTCTATTACCCGGGTCGCTCGCCACCACCACCAGTTGCTGTCCGGGAAAAAGCCGCCGCCGGTGGTCCCTTCCAAGCCCTTGATACCCGCCCATTGCCAGAATTCAAGAGGAGCCCAACCCCGTACCTGGACCAGTTCCAGCACTCCTTCCAGGTTTCCGGCCACCGCTATTAGGGTTGGAGCGAAGAGACCGAAGAGTATTCCAGAGCGAAAACCTCCTCCGGACAGTCGTATCAGGTTATAGGTCAGGCCAAATGAACCCGCGACCACCAGGGCGGGAATGGTAGCCATGGCCAGATTGTAGCCCGCGTTGGAAGTTATGCCAGCCAGCTTCATGGGCAACGCCATCATGAAGTGACCGAAGTAGTAGTAGCTAATGGAATAGCCGGAGAGCCAGGGGTCTTCGGGAGGAAACGATGGGCTTTGCAGTATGCTGGTCAGAAAGGCAAAGTCCATAGGTTTTTCTGTGTGGTTTATCGCCGGAACTTCGGAGATTACAAAGACCCAGGCCGTAAAGGTTGCCAGGAACAAACCTTCCACGATGAGTATGTACCGCCATTGCTCCCTCAGATACTCCTCAATTTCCGGCCAGCGCCGGTAATACAACCAGGCGAATACGACCCCACCGACCAGCAGGATTGCGGCGATGGTAGCTGGAGAATTGGGCAATACGCCGGTCAGCCCAAGTACCCACAAGGTGTAGCCGGCGAGCAACAATGCCAGAACTTTGGCCAGGGAATAGCCCCGGTCGGGCAGAGCTTTGAACAGGAAGATGGCCATAGGGGTGGCCAGCAGTCCCATTAGTTGGATGGTGAGGAACCAGGCCAGGTGATCAGACACGGGCGCCAACCCCGTAAGGGAGTTTCGTCCAAATATGCTGGGAAGAAACCCCGTGGGCAATCAGGAGGTAGTGGGATAAAGTCATAGCCCGCACCGGCGGATGAATGGTTGCCCTGCCTGGTCAGGGTACCGGGGCAAGTAGAGAATCCACGAATTGGGTGGCGTCAAAGGGAGCGATGTCCTCCAGGGACTCACCGGTGCCAATGAAGAGAATCGGCACATTCAGTTCATGCTTGATAGCCAGCGCGATTCCTCCCCGCGCTGTGCCGTCCAGCTTAGCCAGGAATATTCCGGTACATCCAACCGCCTGGGTGAATGCCTGGGCCTGGGCCAGACCATTCAGACCGGTTGTTGCGTCCAGGGTCAGGATGACCTGCTGCGGCGCCGAGGAATCAAGCCGGTTCAATACGCGGTGGACTTTTTTCAACTCCTCCATCAAATTGGTACGGGTGTGCAGCCTGCCGGCAGTGTCAACAATCAATACGTCGGCGCCGCGGGCCCGGCTGGCCTGGTAAGCATCATAGGCGACGGCCCCTGGGTCGGCACCGGGCTGGTGGCTGATTACTTCTACGCCCACCCGGTCTCCGAGGATTTCCAACTGCTCTTCTGCAGCGGCCCGGAAGGTGTCTGCGGCCCCCAGCACCACCTTTTTTCCTTCGCGGGTGAAATGGTGGGCCAGCTTGGCTATGCTGGTGGTCTTTCCCACCCCATTCACTCCGACGACAAGAATCACGTAGGGCGAAGACACTGAGGAAAAATCCTGCCACGCGTCCGAGCCGTCATCAGCCTGAAGGTCTTGAACCAGGGATGCCTTGAGCCGGTCAAATGCAGTGTCGGCGTCGGAAATGCCCTCGTCTTGAACGTGCGTTTTCAGATCCTCGATTATTCGCAGGGAGGCTTCTACACCTACATCGGCGGAAATCAGGATTTCTTCGAGCTCTTCCCAAACCGCTTCATCCAGGTCAGAGGACCTGAGAACATCGAGGATGCGGCCGAACCACCGTTCCCTGCTTCGCTTGA
The DNA here is from genome assembly GCA_009840135.1 of Chloroflexota bacterium. GTDB lineage: Bacteria > Chloroflexota > Dehalococcoidia > Lucifugimonadales > UBA3495 > Bin22. Next base: position 27,884 of record VXOH01000036.1, read on the forward strand.
CGCCTTGTTCGGTCCTGGCCTGGTTGTCTTCCCTGTTTCGCTGGAAGAATGAGAGCATGGCTTTTCCCGAGTGCTGGTTGCAGAGTTGGTACTGTCTGAATCAGGATTTTCCAGGAATGCTTCGGCGGTATCCGCAAGGTGCCCGCCGGATTGCGCCGGCGCAATTGGCTCCCCCGCTGCCATGGACTGAGGGAAATCGGCGACCTCGCATTGGTCCAGTGCTACCTCGGCGGCGGCTCGTTCAGCATCGGTTTTCTTGCTGCCCTTGCCCAGTCCCAGAACCCGTTCATCTACCAGTACTTCCACCGTGAAAACAGGTTGGTGGTCGGGTCCCTCGGTGGAAACCAGCCTGTAATGAGGTGTGGAGAGCCCCATCCCCTGTACCATTTCCTGTAACCGGGACTTGGGATTCTCGATTCGACCCCGGCGCCGTCCGATATCTTCTATCTCCGGTCCGAGAGCCCTGAGCGCGAATCCCCGTGCGGCCTCGTATCCCTGGTCCAGGTAGATAGCGGCTACCACCGACTCAAAGGCTTCTTCGAGTATGGATTCCTTGTCCTGGCCGCCTGACTCCAATTCTCCCTTTCCCAGGGAAAGGTGCTTTCCCATGGACAAGCGGCGTGCCGCTCGGGCCAGGGATGGACGGCAAACGACAAAAGAGCGACCCTTGGTTAGTTCGCCCTCGGTAATCCCGGGGAGTTTGTGATAAAGCTCGGTGGAAACTATGAGCTCAAGAACCGCGTCCCCCAGAAACTCCATGCGCTCATAGGAATCCAGGGGTGACCCGCCGTGCTCATTGAGGTAGGAACGATGGACCAGGGCCTGCTTTAGCAAACCCTGGTCCTTAAAGGTCAGGCCGAGATTGGATTCCAGGTCTTCTATTGCCAAATCGCTACCGGGCAATTTCGGTCCCTGGAGCCAACCCTAGATCAGGCCGTGGGGCCAGGGCGGAGATGGACGCTTTACTTCTCCAACGTGCTGGGCATCGGTGATCACCCGAGTCAGGGACTCGTAGATCTCGCCGGACTGCTCCGCCGGTGGAATGTGCATCTTCACGAAAGCGACACCGCCATTCGGAGCCACGTAAGTAGGCACACCAAAAGCGCCGTACTCTTCAACGGCCTCCGTGTGGCTTTCACCAATTTCCCTGAGCAGGTCAGGGTCGGCGAGGTCCTCGCGGAACCGGGCCATGTCTATGCCCGAATTCTTGACCGCTTCCTCCATGACTTCCATCTCGGTGAGGCTCCGGCGTTCTTCATGCCTGAGCTTCAACAAAGCAAGGAAGAAAGACTCGAAAGCGTCCTTGCCCTGCCGCTTGGCCGCCAAGCCGGCACGATGGGCCAGCAGGGTATTGTCGGAGCCGTCAAGAGCGCCGGGCTGTTCCCAATACTTGAACTCGTCCCCTTTGTCGCTGTTTACCTGCTCCAGGGAGAAGGGCTTCCAGTCAATATTTACCTCTTGTCCAGTGGTTTCCCGTACCTGCGCCAGCCACATGGCAGCGTTGTACACGAAGGGTCAACGGAAGTCGTAAAACGTCTTGAAATCCGCTTCGGCCATAACGACACCTCCTGTCTGATTGGCACGATTCTAGCATATTGACACGGCGTAGCCAACCTCATGGGCCTTTCCCCGAAGCTGTCATCAGTCCGCCGCCGAAACTCCCTGTGGTATAATTTCTCCCACCATGAACCCTCCCGTGGATTCCCCCCAGTCACTCCTTGACTCCGCTCCGCCTATAGAGGAATACCTGGGTGGCGCGTTTCAGCCGTTGGTACGAACCCTCACCGGTCTGGCCGAATCTCACAATGTCACCGTTTGCCTGGTTGGCGGACCGGTGCGTGATTGGCTCCTGGGCCTGCCGGCCAAAGACCTGGATTTCGTTGTAGAGGGAAATGCGCCTGAACTGGCCCGGGAATTGGCTTACCAAACCCGTGGTGAAGCGGTGGTACATGGGCGATTTGGAACGGCTACCGTATCCAGTGGAAATCTTCGGGTGGACCTGGCAACCGCCCGGAGAGAGAGCTACACGGCGCCAGGGGCATTGCCTCGGGTTGAGCCATCAACCATTTCAGACGACCTGGCGCGCCGGGACTTTTCCATTAACGCTATGGCCGTGCCGCTGTTCGGAGCTGACAAGACCCTGCTGGATCCGCAGGGCGGTCTGGAAGACCTGGCCAGAAAATCAATAAGGATACTGCACTCCCAGAGTTTTGAGGACGATCCTACCCGGTTGTTTCGGGCGGTTCGATACGAGCAACGCCTGGGGTTTGTCCTGGAAAAGACTACCGAATCCCGCCTGGTGGATGCGGTGAAAGGCGGTTGCCTGACCTCAGTGAGCGGCGACCGGATACGCCATGAACTGCAGAAGATGTTCGAGGAGCTACAACCATCCAATGCTCTGTGCCGGGCCATTGATTTGGGTGTATTGAGCTTCTTGAATCCAACTGAGTCCTTCAGAAACTCGCTTTATAGCTGGGAAACAAAGGGGCCCATAGTTGACCCGGAGGGAGAGGCCGGGGTCCTCAGTTGGCTGGCCGCCCTATGCTATCCAATTTCGGAGGCCGATGGAGACCTTCTGGCCCGCCGCCTTAATATGCCTTCTGCCTGGAAAAGTGTGCTGAGCGAGTCCGTTGCCATCAAGAAAACTGTTGGGAGGCTGGACAACCCAGACCTGCTTCCCTCCGAGTTGGCCGAATTACTTGAGCATAGGTCCCTGGATGCGCTGTTTGTTGCCGCCGCAATAGTGGAAAGGCCCATTGCGGTAAGCAACATACTGCGTTATTTGAGAGAATTGAGGCATATCAGTCCATCTCTCACGGGGCACGATCTCATACAGTTGGGGATTCCGGGCGGCGTAGCCGTAGGTCAAGCTCTTGCCAGGCTGCGCAGGGCGCGGTTGGACCGGCAGGTGAATACCGAAGAAGAAGAGCGGCTTTGGGTCAAGAACCTGATAGCAATGGAATCGCTTGATTCAAAGAAGGAAAGGACCGGCTTCCGGCGTTAACCGGCAGCAATACGGAGCCGGCATTTCGCCGGCGGGGGACAAGCAGCACTATGCTCGATGACATGGACCTGGAGTCCTGCGTGATATGTGACGGGCCCTTGGACGGAGTACACCAGACCTCATGTCAAATGTGCGGCGGCAAATTTCACCAGCCCTGGACCAAAGACAGCGACATTCCCCAGTGCGGACGAATATCCAGCCACGAAGAGGCGCTGGCCATAGTATATGTCTGCAATGATTGCTTCGAAGGGCGTCGCCCGTGACCGTTCAGGTCTTTCGCCGGTTTCAAGAAGTATCCATTGGCGCGAAGATAGGCCACCAACAAATTAGCTGATTTGGGTGGAGTAATAGACCTATGAAAGCTGTCTATATCGAGGCTCACGGCGAAGCCGAAGCCCTGGTTTATGGGGAGCGCCCCGAACCGGAAGCGGGAAGTGACGACGTAAAGGTGAGGGTTCGCGCCAGCGCCCTGAATCGCCTCGACCTGTACACCAGGGCCGGCGGCAGGGGGCTGCGGCGCGAGTTTCCGCCGCCCCTGATCCTGGGGGGAGACTGCGCCGGCGATGTGGTGGAAGCTGGCTCCAACGTGCAAACTCTGAAAGCGGGCGACCGGGTGGTCGTGAATCCGCGAATCAGCTGCAACCAGTGCGACGCGTGCAAGTCTGGCAGAGACGATCTTTGTCCCCGTGCCAGGTTCATGGGTAGCGCCAGCGACGGCAGCTATGCCGAGTATGTGGTTGCCCCGGCCGTTAACGCCCACAAGATTGCCGACTCGGTCAGTTATGAAGAGGCCGCCGCGGTACCTACCACCTTCCTCCCGGTATGGAACATGATGGTCCGCCGGGCCCGGCTGGAGCCGTGGGAAACGGTTCTGGTCCTTTCGGCCTCCGCCGGCGTGGGGACAGCGGCAATCCAGGTGGCGAAGAACGTGGTCGGCGCCAGGGTGATCGCGACCACCAGCACGGAGGAGAAGGCTGCCAAGGCAAGAGAACTGGGCGCGGACGAAGTGATCAACTACAAGGAAGAGGACATTGCAGAGAGAGTCAAGGCGCTGACCGGAGGGACCGGCGTGGATGTGCTTGTGGACCACGTGGGCGCCGAGTTTTTTGCCAGCGCCTTTAATTCCCTGCGTCATGGAGGGCGTTACACCATCTGCGGGGCGACGACCGGACTCAGGGCCGAACTGCACCTGGGGTTGCTTTTTACTCGCCAGATAGAGATATACGGCACCTTCATGGGAAGCAAGGAAGACATGCGGCAGATTGTGGAAATGTTGAATCGCGGCGTTATTCGTCCGGCGATACACCAGGTCTTCCCCTTGTCCGAAGCGGCAAGCGCGCACCGAACAATGGAGGAGACCAATTTCTTCGGCAAACTGTTGCTGCGGCCCTGAGGAGCAGTGACGCCGTCCCAAACCGGTAGCTGCAGGTGTTACCCGCCTTCCGCTTCAGTCTGACCGGTTGAGTCGCCTTTGCTCGTCCTCTTCTGCAAACGTCTTCCGTGGAACAGGTACTGCTGGGCATAGCCTGCGTAGCGCCCAAAATAGGACTGGGCCCAACCCAACAATTCCCGGTCCGGGGGTGGCTTCTGCCCCGGAAAATACCATTCTCCCAGGGCTCTGCGGACCCAAACGTCAATTGGGAAAGCCTCCAGTTTCTCCAGGGAGAAAACGGCTATGCAGTCGGCAATTTTGCTGCCGATCCCATAGCACTCCATCAGCCTTTCTTTGGCGGGCATATAGGGCATCCTGACCAGCGCGTTCAGGTCCAGGGAGCCCTCCACTACTTCCCGCGTTGCCCGGTCCACGTAGGGAGCCCGGAAGCCCAGCCCCAGGCGGCGCAGTTCCGTTTCCCCCGCTTCCACCAGCAGGGATGGCGACGGAAAGGAGTACCTGACCTGCCCATCCAGCTCTATGGGACTGCCCAGGGACCCGGCGATATTCTCAAGGACCTGGTGAATTCGCTGGATGTTGGAATTCGCTGAACAAATGTAGGCCACCAGGCACTCCCAGGGTTCTTGCCGCAGTACCCGCAGACCGGGATATTGCCGAACCATGGCGGCAACCCGCCAGTCGTGGCTGATTTCCTCCTGAATCAGGGTGAGGTCGTCATCCAGTCGGAGGTAGTGCTGCAAAACCGGAACTACCGATGCCTCGGGCCAGGGAGCGGCGTGGAACTCTGCGCGGTGGGGATCTATCTGCCTGATCCTGATAAAGTTGCCCTTCACTACTCCCGAGAACCAGGGCTCTTCCTCGGAGCCCTCCATTCTCCAGCGGTGGGCCTGACCTCCAACGAGACTGGCTTCCAGGTCCAGCTCCCCCTTAACGACCAGTTCCACGGTCCGCCTCTTCTATCCATTGGGCAGCCAGGCTTCCCAGGTTGGAAAGGTTGCTGGGTTTCAAAGTGCAAGGTGGAATGGATTGCAGGAAGGCCTGTCCGTAGTTCCTGCCGGTGATTCGCTTGTCCAGCACAACTATGGCGCCACTGTCTCCCTTGTTTCTGATCAGTCGGCCCATGCCCTGGCGGAAGCGCAACACCGCCTGGGGGATGGAATACTCATTGAAGGCGTTGTTGTATTGGTCTGACCGGGCCTTTATCACGGGGTCGGTAGGAACGTGAAAAGGCAATCGGGTTATGACCAGGGCTCTCATCACGCCGCTGGGAAAATCCACTCCTTCCCAAAAGCTGCTGGTTCCCAGCAGAATCGAGCGGGGGTTGTCTATGAAACGCCGACTGATCTGGGGTGGAGAGCCATCCACACCCTGGGCCAGCACGTTTATTCCCTGGGTTTCCAACCGGTTGCGCAGGCGGGTATTAACGTTGCGAAGCGCCGAGTAGGAAGTAAAAAGGGCCATGGTTCGCCCGGACAAGTGGCTGCCCAGATCAATCAGGGCCCGGGCAATGGCGTCAATGTATCCTTCGGTTTGCGGCTGGGGCATATCTTCCGGAATCATTAACAGCGCTGCCTTGCGGTAGTCAAAGGGGGAACCCACCAGCAGTTCGTCGCAATCCTCGGGCAGCGCCAGCCTTCGGCGAGCGTAGTCAAAATTTGCCTGGGAACTCATGGTGGCGCTGGTCAGGACGACACTGTCCTTGGTCTCAAAGAGGTTTTCCCTGAGCGTCGGACCCACTTCCAGCGGAGCCGAGTTCAGGCTCAGCTCATCCCTGACCTGGTCCTGGTGCAGCCAGTGAATCCGGTTGGCATCGTCCCGGCCCACTATGGACGTCAGATTGTCCCGGATGCCTTCAACGTTCCCCTGAAGGTTATTGGATTCGGATACCAGGGATGACAGATCCGACCTTGTTATACCGGACGCCTCTTCTCCGGCAGGCTCCAGCGAATCGGTTTCCTGCAAAAAGGCATGCAGCCGTCCCAGAGATTGCCCCAGGTTGCTCAAACCCACATCCACGTTTTCCCAGGCCGTTTCCAGGTCCGACCAACTGCGGTGGCTACGGGCCCTTGAGGTTATCAGCAGGTCTTCTCCGTCCCTTCCCTGGGCGGTGAAGAACCGCTGGGCAGCCGACCACATATCGCTCCAGTTCTGCCTGAGCCGGGGGCTGAGTTGCTCAATTTCCCCTGCCATGCGTTCGCCGTTTTGCCTGATCAATGGGGGAGTCTCGAGGGATGCCAGCGCCAACCGAGTTTCCCGCACCAGCCGGCTGACGAGATCCGTTTCTTCCGTCAACTGATCCGGAGACAGCTGAAAGCCGAATTGCCTAGTGGCTTCGTCCTCCAGGTTGTGGGCCTCGTCAATGATCAGGTACTGGTAGTCGGGAATGATTCCCCCGCCATAGGCCAGGTCGGACAACAACAGGGCGTGGTTAACCACTACTATGTGGGCCTGGTCGGCCTTCTCCCGCGCGCTTCTGAGGAAACAAGCCCCGCTCCCCCCTCTGAGGGCGGGACAACCCCCCTTTTCTCCGGCGGACATCTTGCTCCAGGCCAGAGAGTCTCTGCCCGACAGGTTTATCTCGGTCCGGTCGCCAGCTTCAGTGTCCTGGAGCCATACTGCCGTTTTGCTCAACAGGCGGCTCTCATCCGCCGAGAGATTCTCGGTATGGGCCAGGTAATTCCAGCGTCGCAGGCAAAGATAATTGGTGCGTCCCTTAAGCAAGGTGGCCTTGATAAGGCCCTCCTCAACCAGTCCCGATCCCTCCAGGACCTTGATCAAAGCCGGAATGTCCTTCCTGATCAACTGCTCCTGAAGGTTGATGGTGTTGGTCGATATGATCACGCGCAGGCCACGGGCAGCGGCAAACAGAGCGGACGGAAGCAGGTACGCCATGGATTTGCCCACCCCGGTACCGCCTTCTACCACCAGCTTGCGGCCCTCAAATATGGCCTGGCTCACCTTCCTGAGCATATCAACCTGTTCCTGCCGGAACTCAAACCCCTCGAATGCCTTGGAAAAGGCGCCGTCGGGCTCCATGAGGCTGGCGATGTTTTCGATGGACCAGTGGTTCAGTTCATCGTCGTAGCGCCGTCTTTCAGCCCGACCCAGGCGAGCGGCCATGCTGCCGAGATTGAGGCCCGAAAGGTTAAACATCGAGCTGCCCGGTTCGGTTTCTGACTCGCTCTCGATGCCGGACAACAGGTTGGCTACATTCCAGTTTCCCCGTGTCGCCAACGTATTAACATAATCCAGCAGGTCCGGGTCCAGTTCGCCGGCCTGCCGGAGCAGTGTTACGAAAAGCTGCTGGGTAGCTATAGCGTCATCAATGGCCTGGTGAGCGCGGTCGTGGTCCAGGCCAAACTTGCGGGCCAGTGCCCCCAGGGAGTATTCGGCAGTCCTGGGCAGGAGGAAAGAGGCCAATTCCCAGGTATCATAGTGGGGGTTATCCAGGTAAAGGCCGTGGGTTTCCAGGAAGCGCAGGTCAAAGTTCACGTTGTGCCCAACGACCGGATGGTCCTGAAGGAAGTGCTCAAGTTTCTGGCTGATGGAGGAGAAGAAAGGGGCGCGGGCGACCTGGTCGGGCCTGATGCCCGTCAATCTCTGGACGAATTCCGGTATGGGCCGGCCCGGATTAACGAACGTATCGAAACGGTCCAAGATTTGGTCGCCCCGAAACTTGACAGCGCCCACCTGAATTATCTTTTCGAGGTCAGGCTTCAGGCCCGTCGTTTCCAGGTCCAAGGCAACAAAGGTCTGTTCCAGGGCAGGAACGGTCACGGAGGGATGGCCCAAGGACATTTCGGAAGTCCTTTCTGTGAGAGAGATAACGAAACGCCGGCCCAGAACCGGGTCATACCGCGCCAGCAAGGGGTGTGCATCGGCAGGAAGAGCTATTTACCGGACCACGGAAATCAACCGCTATAGGGCCGCAATTGCCCGGAGCGGAGCCCAACCGCGGGGAAGAACTTTCCCGAGCGCAATGCCGTCAAGAACTCCGCTTCGCTCTGAATCTCATCGGCAAAGGCCGTCACAAAACGGCCCAGACCATGGGTACTGTGGGCGTCGCTGCCCCCGGTAACCGGCATTTTCAGCAGGTTGGCCACCTCCATGGCGAAGCCGTTCTCCTCGTCTGAGGTACCTCCGTTGACCACTTCGATGGCGTTGGCGAGTTTGAAGACCGGATGGTCAAGGGCTTCCGCAGGTACTGTGGGAAGCGGTTCGTCGGGCATGGAACGGTACAGGTAGGGACGCCCGGGCATTGGCCTCCCAAGCACGCCCCGGAAAGGATGAGCGCTGACCACAAAACCGCCTTCAGCCCGGGCTGCCCGGCAAAGCACCTCCGCCTTGTTGAAACCCGACTGGTAGGTGTCCATGCCAAAGGCCAGTATGTGGCCCATGTCAGTATCCGCCTCCATTGCTCTTACCAGCACTACATTGTGAAGGCTGGCGAATCTCTCGAATTCGTGCCTATCCCAGGGACCGCTGTGTTCGGTAATGCAAAGCCCCCGGAGACCCAGCCTTTCCGCTTCCAGGATAAGGTCTTCGGGAGTAAGGCTGCTGTCGGCGCTTCCCTTGGTTGTATGGATATGAAGATCAAAAATGCGAGCCATATAGCCCGATTGTATCCATGTCGGGGTTGCCAGTCAATGAGAGTTTGTCAGTAAAGAGTGTTGGGGTCGAGAGAAGAGGGGAATGTTATGCTGAAAGTTCCTGCCAGAGTTCCCGTCGACATGATACCTTCGACATCATAGTGTAAGGGGAAGCATTTAATAATCTAGGCTGCCAGCCGGCAAAGTTAACGTTTGGCCTGTATTCAGGAGTCCTGGATTCCGTGCTCCCTTGAGAAGAGGAGTGGATTGACTCCCATTTCGGGCGCCATGGGCCGCTGGTTTATACTTCAATTGGGCAAATGGCCGGGCCAAGGTATTGATTGCAGCGGGAAATAAATATAAAATCTGTATTCCGTTGACTATAATTCAGGGGGTATTTCCCCCGATAATGAAGAGGAGGGCAGGTGATTGAATGTACTAGGTCTGCACCTTTTGTTGGAACTCAAGGAGTGTAACCCTCAGCTCCTTGATAACTTGGACTATGTCCGTAATGCGCTGTTTGGAGCCGCCGAGGGCGTGGGGGCGCATGTAATCGGCGAATCTTTCCATCAGTTCACTCCTCAAGGGGTCACCGGCATTTTATCCATCGCCGAATCCCACATTTCCATCCACACCTGGCCGGAGTATAGTTACGCCGCCGCCGACATATTTACGTGTGGTTCCTCTTTTCAGCCAAGGGATGCTGCCTCGGTCTTGATAGACCAGTTTGAATCCAAGAGTCCTGAGATTACTGAAGTCCGGCGAGGCCTGCTTTCCGTGCCGGCCGGCGTACAGTAACCACGGTCCCCCCGCTCCTCATGGAAGAAATTACCGGTAAGTGGCTGCTGGAAACGGTTTACCCGGACTTGGCCGTAATGCTGAGAATTCAGCAGGTCTTGTATTCCGGCAAAACGGAATATCAACAGGTTGAGGTTGTTGAGTCCAACCTGTACGGACGCAGCCTGGTGCTCGATGGCAAGACCCAGTCAACCGAACGGGACGAGCACATTTACCATCAGGCCCTTGTCCACCCCTCTATGATTTCTCACCCCAACCCGGTCAGCGTCTTCATTGGCGGCGGCGGGGAAGGCGGAACACTCCGGGAAGTGCTTTCTCACCCCTCGGTGCAGCGGGCGGTTATGCTGGACTTGGACGAGCAGGTCGTTGAACTCTGCCGTCAACATTTGCCCAACCATCACCGGGGAAGTTTTGACGACCCCCGAGTCCAGCTCCTGCACCAGGATGCCCGGGAGTATCTGAACTCGCCTGGAGAGGGATTTGACGTAATGGTAATGGACCTGGTGGATCCCCTGGAGGGTGGACCCGCATACCTGCTTTACACACGGGAGTATTACGAGATTGCCAGGTCCCGGCTGAAGGAAGGGGGGATTCTGGTGACCCAGTCGGGTCCGGCAGGATTGCTTAGCCACGAGGAGTGCTTCACCACCATCAACCGCACCCTTTCGGCCACCTTTGCCCACTGCGTCTGCTATCAGGTCCACGTTCCAGCATTCCAGACCTTGTGGGGATTTAATATCGCTTCAGATTCACCGATTCCCTCGCTCGGCGCCGAATCTGTGGATGAATTGCTGGCCCAGCGGCTGGGACGCGAGCTGGAATTCTACGACGGCGAAACCCACCTGAGTATGTTCAATCTGCCCAAATTCCTGCGCAACGGCATAGCCGCCGAGACTCGCGTCAATTTGGACGAGTCTCCGGTCTTCATGGTCTAGGTCAACCTATCCCCTGCTTTCTCACTGTTGCCTGCCGCCTCAGCCAGTTCAGGAAAGCTCTCTAAACTCAATACTTCACCGGTTTCTTCCAGATGGTTAACCAGGGAGCGGATGGCGTCCGGGACTGGGCGTGTAGTACCGGTGTCTGCGTGGAATCCTACGTAAACCGCCTCCATGGTAGTCAACAACCGGTCCTCTTTCTCAGGGTAAATTTCCACTTTCAGGGTCATGCTGGTGTTGCCTATTCTGGATACCCGCGCAAAAAGTTCCAGCACCTCATCAACCCTGGCGGGAGACTTGAACTCGAGGTCCGCCTTAACCACTGCGCTGTCGAAGTAATCATTCTGCGCGATTTTATAGATGGAAAAGCCCAGATTGCGGAAATACTCCGCCTGGGCAATTTCCAGATATCCCATGTAAGCCCCGTTGAACACGATGCCCTGGGCGTCGCACTCCATCCAGCGTACCCGTACCGTAGTGGAAAAATTGAACTCGTTCTTTGGCATTGTCCCCCTAACCATGTACCTGGATGGGTCTGGGCAACCTAAGCGGTAGGGTTTGAACCTGATTCAATACCGCCATCGTCAACCGAGTATCCCAGGCCTGCCAGGAACTTCTCGTCGTCAGCCGACAGCTCCGCCCTTGCCAGCAAGTCGGGCCGGCTCCGGAGGGTGCGACGCAGGGATTCCTCCCTCCGCCAGCGCTCAATATTCGCATGATGGCCGGACAGGAGTATTTCGGGGACCCCGATTCCCCGAAAATCGGCGGGGCGGGTGTAAAGGGGATGTTGCAACAGTCCTGAGGTAATGGAGTCTTCCTGAACATTCTCCGCTGATCCCACCACCCCCGGCGTAAACCGGGAAACTGCATCAACCAGCACCATTGCCGCCAATTCCCCGCCGGTCAGAACGTAATCGCCTATGCTCACGTCGTGGGTCGCGAGATGGGTCCGCACCCGCTCGTCAACGCCGGCATAGTGCCCGCACAATATAACCAGACCCGGGGCGGCGGCCAATTCCAGCACCAGCTCCTGGTCCAGTTTCCTGCCTTGGGGCGACAACAACACTATGGGGAACTCGGTACTTCGCCCCTTCCCATACGGTAAGAGCGTGTCCGCAACGGCATCAAAGATGGGCTCGGGCTTCAATACCATGCCATGCCCGCCGCCGAACTGATAGTCGTCTGCGGTGCCGTGAGCGTCCGTAGTGTAAGAGCGAATGTCGGTGATCTGGACGGAAAGCAGACCGCGCTGGATGGCCCGCCCCAGCATGCTGTGCCGCACGGGTCCTTCAAAGGCTTCGGGAAACAGGGTAAGTATGTGAAACCTCATAGCTGCCAAACAACTGCGGGCCGGCCCTACCAGGGACCGACCCGCCTAATGCTCTCAGGGTGTAAAGGGGGGTAACTTCCTATGCGACCGACTGAGGTTCCCTTACGGGCAAATTGTCCACCGCCAATTCTCCACCCTTCATGACCATTTTCATGCTTTCCGGGCGGCGCAGCGCTTCAATGTCCTTAAGGGGGTCACCGTCAATCACCAGCAGGTCGGCGAACTTTCCCTTGGTTATGGTACCTATGTCCTTGTCAAGTCCAACGCATTCGGCGGCCCATCCCGTGCAGGCCTGGATGGCCTGCATATTGGACATCCCCTTCTCCACCAGGATCTGCACCTCACGGGCATTATCGCCGTGGACATAGCCGCCGGCATCAGTCCCGGCCACCACCTTAACTCCGGCGGCCAGCGCCTGGTGCATGGTGTCCCGGTGAATGTCCATCAGGGCCCGGGAGCGGGCCTGCATGTGGGGAGCGCTGAGGGTTGCGTGGAATTCATAAATCTCAAAGGTAGGCACCAGGAAGGTACCTTTATCGGCCATCATCTTGAGCAGGTCCGGGTCTTCGGCCAGATAGCAGCCGTGCTCCACGGAATTTGCCCCTGCCTCCACGCACATGCGCAGGCCCGGGCCTCCCACGGCGTGGCACATGGTGCGCCGGCCAAGGGCTCGGGATTCCTCAACCAATGCCCGTACTTCCGTGGGCCCGAATGCAATGTCCAGCGGGCCATGCCCGGGCCGGGAACTGGCCCCCCCGGTGGTGGCGAATTTGATGACGTCGGCTCCCACACGGCACATTTCCCGCACTTTGGCGCGAACCGGGTCGTCCCCGTCGGCTACCCCGGAGGGAATCATGGGATCGTCGTGGGGAAAACACTGTCCGGAGGGGGTAACCTTGTCCGCCAATCCTCCCGTGGGGGAGATTATGGCCACGGATACCACCAGCCTGGGGCCTGGGTACATACCCATCTCAACGGCCTGCTTGAATCCGGCATCCAGCCCCCCTCCGTCTCTGACGCAGGTGTAGCCGGCCTGCAGAGTCTGTTCCAGGACCTTGGCGGTCCGCAAATGCTGGAGGGAGAGCGGTGCGTCAAAGCCCATGCGGCTCGCCAGCCCATAGTCCTTGGAAGCCAGGTGGTCGTGACAGTCAATCATTCCCGGCATTACCGTCATGCCGGAAACGTCAACCACCTCGGTGCGAGGCGGCAGCTCCACGGCGAGGCGGTGACCCGTCTCAACTATTCGCTCCCCGTCTATCAACACAGTGGCATCGTTAAGGACCGGCCCACCCGTGCCGTCAATCAAGTTCGCTCCAACAAGGGCCTTCATTGTGGTACCTCCCCCGCAGGTTAAATCTAGGGCCATCCGAGGGTTAAATTCCAGCAGATTGAGAGCAACCGGCGCCAGTGTGTTCAAGCTAGTGTGTTCAACACGGTGTTTCCAAGGTTGAGAGCGCCGTCTGGTTTCTGTTGGCCGGCATGTCCGCTTCAAGTTGCTGTTAGGCTAATTAACCCCTATTCCCTTGTCAAGGCTACCCGGTGCTCGGACGTTTTTCTCCGTGGGGCACGAAGTTCTATTGGGCGGTCGGTCGCTACATAAGACGCCGGGAGCAGGAATCTGGCCGGAAAATGCAGGCGTTCAAATAGGTTGTCCGGGTATCAGTTCTTGTAAGCTGTTATTATCGGCTCCGTATTCGGCGGCTCAGTTCAGGACCGCCAGATAAGAACAGGGTGTTGGGGGGTGTATGAAGGGAATGTTCCAGCATTTCGATGGCGTCAGCCTTCGCTATTTGGTGGTGGCCGCCTCAATTTTCGCTCTGATCTCCGGTTGTTCGTTCCTGCCCGGGAGCGACAGTGGAATAGTGTATGTTTCCGACACGGATGGAGACCAGGAAATCTATATTCTCGACCCGGAAACCGGTGAGTCATCACGCCTGACCAACAACGGCAGCGCCGACGAAGACCCCAGGTGGTCCCACGACGGGCAGCAAATTGCCTACGTTTCCAGGGAGACAGGCGACAAGGAGATTAACGTAATTGACAAGGAAGGGAACCAGTTCAGCCGCCTGACCAATAACCCGGGCCTGGACGCCTCGCCCCGTTGGTCGCCGACAGAGCAAAAACTGGCTTTCGTTTCTGAGGTCGAGGAAGACGGCAAAGACCGCACCGAAATTTATTCCGTTGCCATCGAAGACCGGGAGGTCAGCCAAGTAACCTTCGAAGGCTCCGTCGAGGAACTGGGAGACTGGTCACCGGACGGCGAGTGGGTAGTTTTCTATAACCAGGCGCCGGAAGAAGACCAGGGCCTTTGGCTGAGAAATCCGGAGGGCGTAAACCTGGTGCGGCTTACCGAGGGCGACGATATGAACCCCTGCTGGGCGCCCGACGGCAATTCCATTGCCTTCGTTCGCCAGCAGGAAGATGCCCAGGCGATTTACCTGGCGCGCAGAATCAAGGGCGGGTCCTGGGAAGACGGTGTGGACGAAACCCGGCTGACTCACGGCGGTTTTGATAACTTCTCCCCGGCGTGGCATCCCAACAGTAAAACCATTGCCTTCGTTTCAAACCGGGACGGCAATTCCGAGATCTACACCATGCAGGCGGATGGGGCGAATCAACAACGCCTTACCAGCAACAAGGCCGGAGATTCATCCCCGGTATGGTCGCCCAGTGGCAAACAACTGGCCTTTGTTACGGACCTTTACGGTTCCGCAGACATTCTGGTAATGAACTCCGACGGCAGCCAGCAGCGCCGGCTGACCAAGAACGGGGGGGACGACATAACCCCTGACTGGTAAACGCCACTTGTTCAGAACGGGAGTATTGACCGAAGTAGGGAGGAGCTGGCCGATTACGGATTTAGGCAAAAGCGCGCGATCTTCATAGACCTGGAACTAACGAACTCTTCCTAACCTGAGGACGGTTCTGCATAACAACTCCGGTAGGGGCAGCCACAAGGGCTGCCCCGTTTCGTTAGGGATATCCTCTGGGGAATTAGCGCGACGACGGCAGAGGTTTTTCGACAAGCAGTTTCAGCGGTGCTAGACTGCTGATGAGGGGTTTCCCCGCGCCTTCCCCGCGCCTTAAATCCCATCAGGCACAGGCCAAACGATATGGATCCTGCCCAAATAGCGCCGATAATGGGACGCCTTTGGTCTCCCCTGGCTGCCGTCACCAGCCATCATGACGGTAAGTTCAACGCCCAGATTGCAGTAGCTATCTCGGCAGCCTCCATAGTGCCTGACCGCCCCCGGGTAGTGGTGCAGATTTACAAAGGGAACTATAGCCACGGCCTCATCTGGGCAAACGGTTCCTTTGCCCTGAATTTCTTGACTGCCCACCAGCTGAACTTCATCAAGGAGTTTGGGCTGGCCTCCGGCGCCGACCGGAACAAGCTTGAAGGGTTCGCGTGGCAAATGGGGGAACTGGGCAACCCGATATTCAAGGAATGTGCCGGTCACCTGGAATGCCAGGTTATCAACGCCATGGATGGCGGGGACATGACCTGCTTTCTGGCAAATGTAGTTGATGGGGCCGCTTTTGCTGACAAAATGCCCCTGACCTGGCGGGAGGCGCGTCGTCTGATTCCCAAAGAGTGGAACGATGCTTGGGAAAGCCGCATAGGCGCCGAAATAGAGGTTTCTAGAAAGAAGATGGATCAGGTGGACGCCGCCGCCTGGCACAATCCCGGCAATCGGGCAGGAAACTGAAGTGAGCAGATGGATTCGAACATAGAACGCGTAATCACCCAGATGCACGATACGCCCCACAAGTCCGTGCTGGTTGTAGCGGGAGCCGGCAGCAGCGCTATGTCCTGGTTGTTGGGTGTCTCCGGAGCGTCCCGCACGATTCTCGAGACCCTGGTACCCTACGGTCGCCTGTCTATGATTGACCTGGTTGGAGAGGAACCGTCTCAGTATGTGTCCGAACAGAATGCCAGGGCTATGGCCTACGCGGCCTATTGCAGAGGGATGGATTTGCGGGAGGACGACTCCCCGGTGGTTGGCGTGGCATGTACGGCCACTATCGCTACCGACCGGCCCAAGCGGGGCGACCACCGCGCCTGCATCGCCACCTGGGACGAGAGGCGAACATTTGGCTGCAACCTGGTCATTGACAAGGGAAAGCGCGACAGAACCGGCGAGGAGGAGCTGGTCAGCCGCCTGCTGATACAGGCCATGGCCAGGTCTTTTGGCGTGGAATCCGAATTTGAGATCGGTTTTACGGCGGCTGAGAGTCCGGAAGTAACCTCTGCCAACCACGACAGCCCGGTCCAAAGACTCCTACGGGGGGAGGTTGATCTGGTTAAAGCCGGGCTGGAAGGTAAATTGTCTGCGGTTGAGTCGGGAAAACACGAGCCAGCGGCGGTGCTTCCCGGCTCTTTCAATCCCCTGCATGAAGGCCATATGCGCCTGGCAGCCGTGGCCCGGGCAATGACCGGCATGGACCTGGTTTACGAACTGGCTGTATTAAACGTTGACAAGCCTCCTTTAGAAGAGGAAGAAGTCCTGCGGCGTATCGCCGGCATTGGGGGAGGCGCTCCCGTAGCTCTGACCAGGACGCCAACTTTCCGCCTCAAGGCGCGGATATTCCCTGGAAGCGTGTTCGTAATAGGTTGGGACACGATGGTTCGCCTGATTGATCCAAAATATTACGGCGGGTCGGAGGCGGACATGCTGACGGCGCTGGCGGAAATCTGGGCGCAGGGCTGCCGATTCCTGGTGGCGGGGAGGGAGAACCAGGGTTCGTTCAGGACGCTGGACGAGGTGGCTGTCCCGCAAGGATTTCAACCCCTGTTCCAGGCTATACCCGAGGACAAATTTCGGGCCGATATCTCTTCGACTGAGTTGAGGAATAGGGGCAGGTAGTCAAGTCTGGTGCGCCAGTGTGGTGGCTCGTGCAAGTGTTGGAGCCTGGCCCCGGGTTTTTCCCGACGCGGGCGTGGGGTCGAGTCTTGAGCTTCGATAAATTCCTAAATTGACACCCTAGATACCCGGTGCTATCATTTTTCCGCTGTTCCCAAAGGGGCCATCCAACTTTAGCTGGTGGTTTTAGTGCCTTTCGACCCCAACATTTATGCTGCCAACTGGACAATGGTGACCCTATCCGCCATTGTTGCCGTCGTTGCCATCGGGGGAATGTTCCTGGCAAGCCGCATCCTCTCCTCGCGGCGCCCCTCAGCAACCAAGCTAACCACCTACGAGTGTGGAATTGAACCGGCCCGCTATTCCTGGTCCAACATCAACCTTCGCTTCTACATCTTTGCCATCCTCTTCCTTATATTTGACGTGGAAGCGGTATTCCTCTTTCCCTGGGCGGTAATTTTCCTGGAGCAGCGGGACCTGGGCAATTCCATTCCCTTCTACGCCATGGTGCTTTTCCTCGGCGTCCTCTTCTTTGCGATCATTTACGGCTGGAAGAAAGGGGTCCTTGAATGGCAGAAATAATTTTGGGTCCCGGCAACACTCCTGCTCCCAGCCTCCTGACCCAGGCGACGGCGGGCAAGGTGCCTGGCGTTGTGACCACGACGTCGGAGCAGCTGTTCGGAATGGCCCGCAAGTCATCCCTGTGGATGTTGAGCTTCGGGCTGGCCTGTTGCGCCATCGAAATGATTTCCACTTACATGGCCCATCACGATTTCGACCGTTTCGGCGTTGTGACCTGGCCTTCTCCGCGCCAGTCGGACGTGATGATTGTGGCCGGTACGGTGGTAAAGAAGATGGCTGAACCCATCCGGCTGCTCTACGAACAGATGCCCGACCCCAAGTGGGTCATCGCCATGGGCAGCTGCGCCACCAACGGTGGACCCTATTACCGGTCTTATTCAGTGGTCATGGGGGTTGACCACATTATTCCGGTGGACGTGTATGTGCCCGGTTGCCCTCCGCGTCCGGAGGCTTTGCTGTTCGGGATCCTGAAATTGCAGGAAAAAATCATGCAGGACGCGAAGAACAGTGGCCGCTAATCGCCACTCCGGTCATCACGGCGAGACCGAAGCTGAACAGCCCGATTATTCCGTGCTGTCCGAGGGCAGTTTGGAAACGCTGGAGACAGCGGAGAAACTGTTCAGTGAATTTAATCCCCATCGGGGCCTCCTCAAAGACCTTCCCCAGTTGACCCTGGAAGCTTCGGCAATTGACCAGGCCTGCCAGATCGCCAAGAATGATCCCTCCCTTTCCTTGAAGATGCTGTTGTGCATGTCCTGCGTGGATTACGAAGAGCGGCTTCAGATGGTCTATTTCCTGCACTCCCTGGAGAAAGAGAGGACGCTGGTGATTAAGGCGGACCTCCCCCTCGAGGAACCGGTTATTCCATCCGTTTCCCACGTATGGGCCGCGGCAGAGTGGTACGAGAGGGAGGCCAGGGACCTGTTTGGCGTAGCTTTCCAGGGTAATCCTGATGATGCTCCCCTGCTTTTGTATGAGGGATTTGGCGACCATCCTGGCCGCAAGAGCTATCCCTTCTATGAATACCGGGAGTTTTAGGCATGGAAACCACCGTCTTGACCGCAAGGGTGGCTTGGCAGGACGGTCGGTATGTGGCAGTGATTGAGGGCCTGGACCTGGAGGCCGCCGGCGAGACTGTCGAGGACGCCCAAAACGAGTTAATCCAGTTGATGAGAAACTGGATTGAAATTCAGGATGGCAGGAGTCTGCTGGAAGAGACCCTGGCAATGGCGGGATTCCCGGGCGTGCAAGAGGACACGGAACTGCAACTGGAGTTCGTTGACTGAGGCGGGTTTATATCGAGGCTGTTGCCTGATTTTGAAAACGGGCAGTTTACTTGAAGCAGGACGTACTTGGACAAAATCGTTTACCAGGTTGAGGAATCGCGAGAGGGCAGGTATTTTCTGGCTTATTGCCCCGAGCTGGTGATAACCGGATTCGGCGATACAGCGGACGAAGCGAAGACTTCCTTACGGAAGGAGATTTCCACTTACCTGGAGGATTGCGAATCCATGGGCATACTGGACGAGGTCCTGATTGATGCCGGCTTTTACGACAACGACGAAGTCTGGATGAGCAGTCTTGTAACCCCACCGAGAGAGCCAAAGATAGAGTTTCTGTAGGTTCGGGATTTTCCTGATCCCTTGTTCAGTTCATTAACGGCAGGGTGCCAGAGGTACGAAACCGGGTGAACATCTGAAATGGTTGAAAGCCAAACCAATTTGACAGCCGCGGCGCCGCCCAATGCGGAGCCGGTGGAAATGCTCCTCAACATGGGGCCCCAGCATCCTTCAACCCACGGGGTGTTCCGGATGGTCCTATGGGTTGATGGCGAAAAAATTGTGGACGTTGAGCCCCATATTGGTTACCTGCACCGGGGTTCGGAGAAACTTTGTGAAGGAGAGCAATACCACCAGGTCATTACTCTCTTTGACCGACTCGACTATGTAGCCAACTTCAACAATGAGCTGGTCTATTGCCAGGCCGTCGAAAAGCTGATGGGTCTGGATGTGCCCGAACGGGCCGAATACATTCGCGTCATCCTGTGCGAACTCAACCGAATTGCCAGCCACCTCCTGTATGTCGGCACCATCGGCCTGGATGCCGGCGCCATGACCCCCACCATGTTCGCTTTTCGGGGACGTGAGCGCATACAGGCCCTCTTTGAAGCAGTTTCGGGCGCCCGCATGATGCACAACTATTTTCGAATCGGGGGCGTCAAGGAAGACCTGCCCGGAAACTTCGAACAAATGATGGGCGAGCTGCTGCCGTTGTTGCGGGAGGATGTGGAAGAGAGTGACCGCATCCTTACCTTTAACGAGATTTTTCTCTCCCGCCTCAAGGATGTTGGGACAATCTCCGCCGAAGACGCGGTGGATTTCGGGTTTACCGGTCCGTGCTTGCGGGGCTGCGGCATCGAGTACGATGTACGCCGGGCCCAGCCTTACTCCATTTATGACCGGTTTGACTTTGATATTCCGGTGGGCCTGGACGGGGATTGCTGGGACCGCCATTGGGTTCGCGTCCAGGAGATGTACGAGTCACTGAAGATTGTTGACCAGGCCCTGGAACAGATGCCTGCCGGAGAGGTAGTGTCGTCCCTGGGGCGTCGCCTGATTCGGCCTCCCGCCGGAGAAGTTTACGTGCGGGCGGAGAACCCCAGGGGTGAGATTGGGGTACATCTGATCAGTAACGGCACAGACCGACCCTACCGACTCAAGATCCGTCCTCCTTCCTTTTGCAATCTCTCTGCCATCAAGCACCTGTTAAGAAATTCATGGATCGCAGACTCAGTGGTGATTCTGGGCTCCCTTGATATAGTCCTTGGGGAGGTGGACCGCTGATGGTCGTTTCCCTTCCCCTGATGAGTGTTACTGTTCTGCAGGTTCTGTGGATGGTGGTGGCGTTACTTTTGATGTTCACCGGGCTGTCGGTGGTGGTCCTGTCGCTGGTTTGGCTGGAGCGCAAAGCGCTGGGCAGGCTGCAGTTGAGGCTGGGCCCCACCCGCACCGGTCCCATGGGTCTGATGCAACCCATAGCGGATGCGGTAAAGCTCATCCTCAAAGAGGACATCATCCCCAACTCCTCGGACCGAGCCATTTTTTGGGCCGCTCCGGTTATAGTCGTTCTTTCTGCATTCATGATCTGGGTGACAATCCCGGCTTCCGAGGGTCTCGTTCTGCGAAACCTGGAGTTGGGGCTTCTTTACATCACGGCCTTTGCCGTCATGGGAATTCTTGGCCTGGTGCTGGCCGGTTGGGGCTCGGCCAACAAGTATGGTGTTTTGGGTGGCCTCAGGTCGGCAGCCCAGTTAATCAGCTATGAAATACCCGTAATCATGGTTGTCGTTGCGGCGGGAATGCTGGCCGGGTCGCTGGATTTGCGGGTTATCGTTGCCAGCCAGGACCAGATACCCTATGCGTTGATTCTTCCCCTGGGGATGGTGGTATTTTTCATCGCCGGGCTGGCCGAAGTGGGCCGGACCCCCTTTGACATTTACCATGCCGAGTCGGAAGTTGTGGGTGGGCCTTTCGTGGAGTACAGCGGGGCTCACTGGTCGGTTTTCTTTCTTGCGGAGTACATTAACACCTTTGCCATCGCTGCCCTGGTAGCTCTCTTGTTCCTGGGCGGCTGGTCTTGGCCCTGGGACACGGTGGCCCTGGCCTGGCTGCCTTCCTTGCCGGCGTGGCCCTGGTTGGGACCGCTGTTGAGCGTTGTCTGGTTCCTGTTCAAGGTCTATGCGGTGATTCTGGTGGTATTCTGGATTCGCGGCACTTTCCCCAGGTTGCGCATTGATCAGTTGATGGCGTTCGCCTGGAAGGCCATGGTTCCCCTGTCTTTCTACTCAATAGTGATTACGGCGGTTTACCTGTATTACGATTGGCCAGGCTGGACCCTCACCCTGATGTCTCTGGCTGGTCTCGGGATTGTGGGTTACATTGTTTATCGAAGGATGACGGCTCCGGCGCGCCGGGTGGCCGAAGTCAAGGCCCGGCAGGCGGCTCAGTTGGCTGAGCGGCGCGCCTCTAGCCAGGCCGGTTAGCCGGTACCGGGGGAAAATGAGCGATGCTGAACAGCGTTAAGGGGATGATGTTAACCCTGGCTTCCACGTTTACGGGACTGCGGAAGCCCGTTACCCGGCAGTATCCGACCGTGCCCACGCCGGTACAGCCCAGGTTTATGGGTTTTCCGGCCCTGACCTGGGACGATGGCGTGGGTGAGCCCTACTGCACCGGTTGCATGGTATGCATCCGCAATTGCCCCACCCAATGCATGTCCGCCAGCATGATGGACAACCCTCTTAACGAGGAGGGCAAGAGTTCACGCCGCAAGATAGTGGACTACTTCGAAATTAACCTTAATAGGTGTATACTCTGCGGGATTTGCGTGGAGGTGTGCAATTTCGACGCCATCGTGATGAGCCACGAGCATGAAATGAGCACTTATCAGCGCAACGGCGACCGGGTGGACTTGCCGGCCCTATTGGACATCGGTAAGAAGTACCAGGTCAACACGGCATGGATTCCGCCCACGGTTTTGGCCAAGGCCAAGAAGGAGGCGGAAGACGCAGCCAAAGCCGCCGCCGCGGCCGAAGCATCCTCGGGTGAAACGGCGGCAGCCGGCCAGGAAGCTACCTGAGGGCTGGAATCCAGCCGGAATTCTCATCAAGTTGGAACGAAACGAACCCAGGGGATTCCACCATTCCCAAGAGAGAAGACGAACGTAATTTAAGACTTTCCGGCAAACATCCGGCATATTGCACCTGCCAGAATTGCACTGACACTTTTCTGAAGAAGCGAAAGATCAAACCAGGCCGAAGGAGTTCATCCACATCCGCCGGCACCCCTGAAAGGGTGAAGGTCCATCCGTCCAATTGCCAGTGCGCTACCTGCAAGCTATTGGCATCGGTAGGAGATCTTCCTCCCTTGCCCAGGGGGAAGCCCGGATGGTTATTCGGGAAGGGGTCCAAATAGGTCATTAACATTGGTTTGACGGTTGATTCGGAAGTCCGTTCGTGGTGAGCTTGTCGAACCATGAATCGTCCGCCTCAGGCGGATTCGACAAGCTCAGGGTGAGCGGAACATAACCCTACACTTTAACGTTGCTGGACTACCGGGCTAAATCGGAGAAGGGCGTTATAAGCGCATCTATGCAAAGCTATTATTGTTGGTCAGGTTTTTCATGCCGTGCCTTGGCGGTCCGCCTGGCACATAAGGCGCTTTCGGAAACCCCTGAAGAGGTTTACCGATAGTGTCCTGGTTCCTGTTCATAGTCCTTTCCATTCTCACCCTGGGTGGTGGACTGGGAGTGGTGGTTACCCGGAACGTGGTACATGCCGCTCTCTTTCTCCTGGTTTCCCTCGTTGCAGTAGCTGGTCTGTACTTGATACTTTTCGCCGAGTTTCTGGCGCTGGTCCAGGTGCTGATCTATGGCGGCGCCATCATCATAGTGCTACTGTTCGCCATAATGCTGACCCGCAGCGCCGAATATCCCCGGATTTCTGACAACAGGCAATGGCCCCTGGCAGCGGTGGCGGCGGCAGCGGTGGGTGTCGTTTTGGGCGCGGCCTTCCTGGATAACAGCTTGCCCCAGACCGAGCCCAACAGCCCCACCTTTGGCGACCTGGCCAATTCCCTGTTCACGACCTGGGCCATTCCATTTGAAGTAGCCTCTCTGGTTCTGCTGGTAGCGCTCATCGGGGCCATAATCATCGCCCGCACCGGGGAGGACAACCGCTGATCATGGTTCCCTTGGAAGCATTCCAGGTGCTGAGCGCCGTGCTCTTCGCGATTGGCTTGTACGGAGTCATGGCCCGTCGCAGCGCTGTTCTTATCGTTATGTCCATCGAGTTGATGTTGAACGCCGTCAATATTAATTTGATTGCCGCGGCTTCCCACCTGGATGGCATGGGGAATTGGGCGAACTTCGATGGCCAGATAATTGCGATTTTCATCATTACCGTGGCGGCGGCGGAGGTGGGGCTGGCCATGGCAATAATTCTGCGCATGTACCGCAATCGCGCCACCGTCAACGTGGACGAAATCAACCTGATGAAATGGTGAGGATCGAGGGCGTGATAGCACTTATCATCCTTATATTTTTGACGATGACCACCGGAACAGGAGGCCGTCCTTAGCATGGAGTGGGCCTGGCTTATTCCGGTACTCAGCTTTGCGGCTGTTCCTGTCATCATTGTTCTGGGAAGATTCCTTACAGGAAAGGTGTCACACCGGTCGGCTGCCGCCCTGGCGATTGCCGCCATCCTGGGCGGATTTATTGTCTTCTGGTTCGTATTTGCGGGCTTCCTTGCGGCCGATACCGACACCCCGGGGTGCGAAACCGGTGTAGGCACCGAGGCGCTGACCTGCAATTACAAGCTGACCTGGTTTGAAGCCGGTATTCCGGACGCTCTAACTGACAGTTTCGACCGTATCCACCTGGAATGGGGAATCCTCGTTGACCCCCTGACCATCGCCATGCTTGGCCTGGCAACTTTTGTGGCCTTGATGGTGCAGATCTACTCCCTTGGATACATGCATGGAGACCCGCGGCTGGACTGGTACTACGCCTTTCACGCTCTTTTCATTGCCTCCATGCTTACCCTGGTACTGGCCGATAACTTCCTGCTCCTTTACATTGCCTGGGAACTGGTGGGCCTATGCTCTTACCTGCTCATCGGATTCTGGCACGAACGTCCCGAACCCCGGGAAGCGGCCAAGAAGGCCTTTATTGTGACTCGAATCGGGGATGTGGGCCTGCTCGTCGGCATTCTGCTTTTGTGGAGCCACGTGGGCAGCTTCAGTATGCTGGAAACCTTTGCAGCAATTGAAGCTGGGGAGTTGAGCGAAGGGGTGGTGACAATCTCAGCCTTGCTCCTGTTCCTGGGGGCCATGGGAAAGTCGGCCCAGTTCCCCTTTCACGTTTGGCTGCCCGACGCCATGGAAGGGCCAACCCCGGTAAGCGCCCTGATTCACGCCGCCACCATGGTGGCCGCCGGCGTTTACCTGGTGGCGCGGGCCTTCCCGATTTTCAGCGAATCGCAGACTGCACTGTACATAGTTGCCAGTATCGGCCTTATTACTGCGCTGGGCGCCGCCACTATTGCCCTGGTAGCGACGGACCTTAAACGGATACTGGCCTATTCCACCATCAGCCACCTGGGCCTCATGATGCTGTCCCTGGGGGCCCTGGGCTATACCGCCGCTATTTTCCACCTGTTAGCCCATGGATTCGCCAAGGCGCTCCTGTTCCTTGGAGCGGGCAGCGTGATGCACAGCACCGAAGAGTTGGACGTTCGGAAAATGGGCGGCCTGCGCAAGGTTATGCCCATCACTGCCATCCTGTTTTCCATTGGAGCTTTGTCCCTGGGCGGTATTCCCATTCTGGCGGGGTTCTGGAGCAAGGACGAGATTCTCATTGCGGTCAACAAGGAACTGCCGCTGATTTTCATTGTCTTGACTTTGTTGACGGCCCTGCTCAGCGCCCTGTACATGGCCAGGGCTATGTTTGTGGTGTTTTACGGAAAGTTTGCCGAGCAATTCGAGCACGTTCACGATGCCCCGAAGACCATGTCCATCACCATGGGACTGCTGGCCATTTTTGCCATAGTGTTCGGCCTGGTGGCCCTGGATCTGCCCGGCCCCTTCAAGGGCATCGGCTATTTCATTTTCTATCACGAGGGCCACGGTCTCGAGTTTGTTATCTGGCTCGCGGCCTTGTCCATTGTGCTGGCTATCGCTGCATTCATTTACGGCTACATGGCCTACGCCCGTAAGAGCGTGAACCTGGAGGGAGCGCGCCAGAGGTTTGCCTTGCCTCTCAAGGTAGCCGAGGGCAAGTACTACATTGATGAGCTTTACCAGTGGAGTATTGACCGGGTGGTGCTGTCCTTCTCCCGGTTTATTGCCTGGATTGACCGGGCGCTGGTAAACGACGTGGGAATTAATGGTCCGGCGGACGTTACCCGACTCCTTGGGCACGGCCTTCGCCGGCACGTTACGGGGTATGTGTACAGCTATGCGCTGGCCATGGCCCTTGGTCTAATTGGATTGGCAATCTTGTGGTGGATAGTCTCCACCTGAACGGAATCTTAGTTTAGTTAATGAGTAATCTGGACCAAGTCGCATTGTTGCTGATAATCCTGGTGCCACTGGCTGGCGCCGGGTTGTCCATGCTGCTCCCCAGGAACAGGCCGGAAGACGCCTGGTACTTTGCCATATTCGTCTCCGCCATAACCCTGGTCCTCTCGGTGCTGCTTTTCGTCCGGTACGATTTCGAAGCTGGCGGCTACCAGTTCGTCCGGGTCTATGAGTGGCTGGACGCCCCCTTGAACATAGACCTCTACCTGGCGATGGACGGAATCGCCGCCCCGCTGGTCTTGCTCAACGGCATCGTTCTTTTCGGCGCCGTCCTGATTTCACAGACCATAAAGCACCGGTCCAGGGACTTCTTTGTCCTCTTGCTGGCGCTGGGTTCCGGCGTGTTCGGCGTCTTCGTGGTACAGGACCTCTTTTTCCTCTTCTTTTTCTACGAACTGGCGGTGCTGCCCATGTACCTGCTTATCGGAGTCTGGGGAAGCAGCACCTACTTCGATAGCGACCGGCAGAGACTGTGGGGGCTGCCCATCCGGTTTGACCTGGGCTCCTACAACCGCCTCAAAGAATACGGGGCCATGAAATTGATGCTGGTGCTGGTGGCCGGCAGCGTGCTGATCTGGGTCGGCATTCTTGCCATGTACGTTGCCTCCGGGCAGGTGGCCGAAGCCACCTTCTCCCTGGTGGATCTGGGGGCTCTTTCCAGCGCAGGGGAATTCAGTCCCGCTTTCCAGACATGGGTATTCCCCCTGTTTATGATCGGATTCGGCGTGTTGGCCGGTCTCTGGCCCTTCCATACCTGGTCGCCGGACGGCCACGTGGCGGCGCCCACCGGCGTAAGTATGCTTCACGCCGGCGTGCTGATGAAACTGGGCGCTTTCGGCATCATCCGGGTGGGTATGGTACTTTTGCCGGAGGGGGCGCAGGACCCGCTGTTCTACGCCGGTGATTTCGGCGTCAGCTGGATGGCGATCCTGATTATTATGGGAACCGTCAACGTGGTTTACGGCGCCATTTCAGCCATGTCCCAGCGGGACCTGAAGTACATAATCGGCTATTCCAGCGTCAGCCACATGGGCTACGTGATTATGGGAATCGCTACCCTGCACCCGGTGGGCTTGACCGGAGCGGTCCTTCAGATGTTCTCCCACGGCATAATGACCGCCCTCATGTTCGCCATGGTGGGCGCCATTTACGAACGCACTCACATCCGTGACATAACGGTTTTGAACGGCCTTATGAAGCGAATGGGCTTTGCCAGTTTCTTCTTCGCCATTGCCGGCCTGGCCTCCCTGGGTTTGCCGGGTCTCAGCGGCTTCGTGGCCGAGTTTATGGTGTTTACCGGGGCTTTCAAGACTTACCTGCCGCTGGCCGTGCTGGCGGTGGTTGGGGCAGCCCTGACGGCAATATACATTTTGCGACTGCTGGCCCGCACCTTCTTCGGAGAAGCGGACCCGCGCTGGGAACACTTGACCGATGCCAGCCCCGTAGAGAAGACGGTAGGTGGCGCCTTCGTGCTTATCCTGCTCTTCGTGGGCGTCTGGCCGGCGCCCTTTACCCGCGTGATTAACGTGGGCGTCGAATCGGTGCTGCAACTATTCTAGGTTAACGACTGAACACAGTGACTTCTGCCAACCTGACAGCAAACCTACACCTGCTTACGCCGGAATTTGCCCTGGCGGCATTTGCCCTGGCGATTTTTGCCATTGACCTGTTCCTCCCCAACCAGCGCAAGGAACTATTGGGTTGGCTCTCGGCGCTGGGGCTGGTCGTCCTGGCTGTCGTGTCGGTGTTGATGCTGGCCGGCGAGAAGGAATCTCTCTACGACGGCCTGCTGGCGGTTGACCGTTTCTCCCTGTTCTTCAAGGTCTTTTTCATGGGAATAGGGGTATTCATAATCCTCAGTTCCATAGATTTCGTCCGGCAACACCTGGACCACCCCGGGGAATTCTATGGACTCCTGCTGTTTTCCGTACTGGGCATGAACTTGATGGCCATGTCCAGGGAACTTCTGACCGCATACATTTCCCTGGAGTTGTTGAGTTTCAGCCTGTACGTAATGGTTGCCTATGCATTGGGCAATGCCAAGTCCAATGAGGGTAGCCTGAAATACATCATAATCGGCGCGCTTTCCTCGGCTATCTTGCTGTATGGGCTCAGCATGATTTACAGCACCCTGGGCGTCACAAAATTTGACGCCATCAGGATTGCATTGAGCGATCTGAATGGCGCGAGCCCGGCGCTGTGGGCCGGATTGGCGTTGCTAATTGCCGGATTGGGTTTCAAGCTGGCGGCTGTGCCCTTCCACATGTGGGCGCCGGATGCCTACGAGGGCGCGCCACTTCCCGTAACCGCCTATCTGGCCATTGCTTCCAAGGCGGCGGCTTTCGCGCTGGTGCTGCGGCTGGTGGCCGAGGCCTTCGTGCCGGTTACCGACCGATGGGACCAGTGGCAGGTGATAATTGTGATTCTGGCGGCCGTCTCCATGGTTGTGGGCAACCTGGTGGCCCTGGCCCAGAGCAACCTCAAGCGGCTGATGGCTTATTCCAGCATTGGACACGTCGGTTACATTCTGGCGGGAATCGCCGTGCTTGCGCCGGACTCCCTGCTTGGGGCAAACGGGGTAATCTTTTACCTGGTGGGGTACTCCGTAACCAGCATGGTGGTGTTTGCCGCGCTGATAGCCTTCTTCAACGCCACGGGACAGGAGGAAATACCTGACCTGGCCGGCTTGGCCGACCGGCAGCCTTTCCTGGCTATGGCCGTTGCCGTGGGGCTGTTTTCGCTGAGCGGCCTTCCCATATTTGTAGGGTTTACCATCAAGTTTTACCTGTTCACCGCAGTGGCCAACGAAGGGTATCTGTGGCTGGCCGGGCTGGCCATCCTGACGAGCCTGATTTCCCTCTATTACTACCTGCAGGTAATCCGGCAAATGTACATCCAGCCTGCCCCGGCAGCAGCGTCCGAAGGTGCGGAAGATTCATCGGAAGGAGCCGCTGATTCTCCGTCCGACCACAGTCAGCCGAATGCGGATTCCACGCCGGAATTTGACGATGAGCATACCCATACTCCCGCGCACCACGAGCCCGCGACCGATTTTGTGGCCCTGACCCGCCCCTCCGTTGCCCTTATTGCCGTGGTGTTTGTTGGGCTGGTGGCGACGGTGGCCCTGGGAGTTTATCCCGCTCCCCTCCTGGAACTGGTTGAGGGAGCGAGCGCGGCAATCCTGCCCGGAGGTTAGCTACTAGCCCATGGACCCGGAAACACGACATCAGAAACTGCGGGCCTACGAGCAGGCCTTCGAGCAACTTGTAGCGGGACTGAAGGAATTTCCCAGGGAAATGTGGGAGTTCCGGGATGAACACGGATGCTGGAGCATTCATGAGCACCTGGTCCATATTTCCGACAGCGAGGCCAACAGCTACATACGGTGCCGGCGGCTGATCGCCGAACCCGGCCAGGATTTGATGGCCTATGACGAGAACCGTTGGGGCCGGGAGCTGGATTACCACTCCATAGGAACTGAGGGATCCCTGGAGTTGTTCCGGGTTTTACGGCAACAGACGGTTGAATTGCTGAGCAACCTGCCCGAGGAAGCGTGGTCCAATACTTGCTACCACCCTGAAAACGGCGATATGACCCTGGACGACTGGCTGGACGTATACGCCAGGCACGTCGAAGAGCACCTGGAGTATATGAGCGAAAACCACAGGGCATGGTTGGCCGCCAACCCTTAGTCTTGTTCCCTGCGAGGGACGTAAAGAGTAAGAGAAATTATGATAATTTCCGTAATCGGCAGCAGTACCGCCAAGCCCGAACACGCCGCTCTTGCCGAGGAGGTTGGCCGAGAATTGGCGCGCAGGGGCATTACCCTGGCCTGCGGCGGCATGACCGGGGTTATGGAGGCAGCCTGCCGTGGCTCCAAGGCCGAGGGAGGCACCACCATAGGCATTCTTCCGGGGCGCCGGGGGTCTCCCTTCAATTCCTACGTTGATATCCCCATATTTACCACCCTGGGCTATGCCCGGAACATTATCGTGGTACATTCGGGGGAAGCCTGTATAGCCATTGGTGGGGCATTTGGAACCCTCTCGGAGATCGCATACGCCCTTGATGCCAAGATTCCGGTGGTAGGGTTGAGCAGCTGGCCATTGACCATTAAAGGCGACGGAGACCCGATAGTGGATGGAGTGATACCCGCTTCAAGTCCGGTGGATGCCGTGGAAAAGGCCGTCGCTGCCGCGAAGGGTGTCTAAAACCTGTTTCAAGAATCCGGCTGTGAAGAATTCTCTTGCGGAAGGGGCATGAATCTTTCCGGATTCACCCGCACCCTTGCCTTCCCCCATCCAGGGGGATGAAAATTGAAAAGACTTCCAATTCAATATCCCTGCCGTTAAGCACCCTGCCGGGCCATGATTCCATAAGAGTTGCGGCCCCATGACGGTGGTGAGCCTGATTCAAGGCAGGAAAGTACCCTTTTGTTCCCACCCGATACTCAAAGAGAGAAATATCTATGTCCTCGCATGAAACCAACGCCGCCATAACCAGCGTCATAGCCCGTGAGGTGCTGGACTCCCGGGGAAACCCCACGGTGGAAGCCGAAGTGCGCCTCTCGACAGGGGTAAAGGCTCATGCGGCGGTACCTTCAGGGGCGAGCACGGGCAGTTACGAAGCCCTTGAACTGCGTGACGGTGACAAATCCAGATTCGGCGGCGCCGGAGTACGCCAGGCCGTCGCCAATGTGAACGAAATCATTGGGCCGGATTTGGTAGGGAGATCGCCTGTTGATCAGTCCTCTATTGACCAGGCCATGCTCGACCTGGATGGCACCCCCACCAAGAGCAGGGTTGGGGCAAACGCAATACTGGCCGTCTCCATGGCCGTGGCCAAGGCAGGGGCCCTGGCTTCTCCCGACACCGAAGGCGAGCTGTGGAGATTCCTAGCGGGTGGAAGCAAGGTCAGTCTTCCGGCGCCCATGTTCAACATCCTTAATGGCGGCCGCCACGCATCAAACTCGGCTGACATCCAGGAGTTCATGGTCTCGCCGGCCGGGGTTCCGACTTTTTCGGAAGCTGTCCGAGCCGGTGCGGAAATATATCAGTCTCTTAAGAGCATCCTGCGGGAAGGGGGGCACAATCTGAACGTGGGCGATGAGGGTGGCTTTGCTCCCTCCCTGGCCTCCAACATGGATGCCATAGAAGTTGTGCTGCGCGCCGTTGAGGCCGCCGGTTATGCACCGGGCCGGGATGTTTTTCTTACGCTGGACGTGGCGGCCTCAGAGTTATACGACAGGCACAGCGGCAATTACGTCCTTGAGCGGGACGGGACTTCGTTGGATTCGGGACAGATGGTTGACCTTTACGCCGAGTGGAAACAGGCCTACCCCATAGTCAGCATAGAGGATGGGCTGGACGAAGACGACTGGGAAGGCTGGGCGGAGCTGACGCGCCGCCTTGGTTCTACGGTCCAGCTGGTCGGTGATGACCTGTTCGTAACAAACATTTCCCGCATTCAACGGGGCATGGACCACGTTGCCGGAAACTCGGTATTGCTAAAACCCAACCAGATTGGTACGCTTACTGAAACCCTCCAGGCTTTGCAGATGACACGGGAGGCCAACTGGGGCGCAGTCATGAGCCACCGTTCCGGCGAGACTGAGGACACGACCATTGCCGATCTGGCAGTGGCTTGGGACGTGGGCCAAATAAAGACGGGCGCTCCGGCCAGGTCTGAACGCGTAGCCAAGTACAACCGTTTGCTTCGTATAGAAGCGGAACTTGGAGCGGAGGCCGTTTATGCCGGAAACAGAGCCTACGCCGGTTACGGAGCCCTCTAATTCCTACGTCGCCTGGCGAATATCTCGATATCTGGCTATCCAGGGAATCAAAGGCCTGGTGCGCGTCTCCTGGTGGCTGATAGTTCAGATGTGGCGGGTGATAGTCGGCTTGGGACGCGTGATGTCCTCACCCACTCCCCACTACGTTAACCGCGCCAGAATGAGCATGTACGGCTGGTTTCTGTGGCGGCGCTAAGATAATTGGCATTTTAAAGATCGGCGTTATTGGATGGGCAGCCTGGCTTGATTAGAGGGGCTGTTTTGATTTTTTCCTAGCCATGGCAAGAGAACCGGTAATTGAAGGTTGGAGTGACAAACAATGACAACGCGCGTTGGAATAAACGGATTCGGAAGAATAGGCCGGCTCGTAACCCGGGCCACCATGGAGCGTTACCCCGACAAGATCGAAGTAGCTGCGGTGAACGACCTCACAGACGACAAGACCAACGCCCACCTGTTCAAGTACGATACCAGCTATGGGGTTTACGACGGTCAGGTCGAAGCCAGCAACGGCGACCTTGTGATTGACGGCCGGAACATCAAAGTGTTCTCCGAGCGTGATCCGTCCAACATTCCCTGGTCAGAGATGGGTGTTGACCTGGTGGTGGAGTCAACCGGAATCTTTACGGACGGGCAGCAGGCAGCCGGTCATCTGCAAGGAGGCGCCAGCAAGGTCATAATTTCCGCCCCGGCCAGCAACGTGGATCTGACCATGGTGCTGGGGGTAAACGACGACCAGTACGACAAGGAAAAGCACAACATAGTCTCCAACGCTTCCTGCACTACCAACTGTTTCGCGCCCATGGTCAAGGTGCTTCACGAGGCCTTTGGCATTGAGCACGGCTTGATGTCCACCATTCACTCTTATACCAACGACCAGGCCATCCTCGACCAGCGTCACTCCGACCTGCGGCGGGCAAGAGCCGCGGCCATGAACATAATTCCCACCAGCACCGGCGCGGCTCGAGCGGTGGGACTGGTGCTGCCTGAACTCAACGGCAAGTTGCACGGCATTGCATTCCGCGTTCCGACGGCTACCGGTTCAGTGACCGACTTCGTGGTGGACCTGGGCCGAGGGGTAACTGTTGACGAGGTAAACGAGGCGTTCAAGGCTGCCGCCCAGGGTTCACTCAGGGGTATTCTGGAGTACACTGAGGATCCCATCGTCAGCAGCGACGTGCGTGGCAATCCCCACAGTTGCATATTTGATGCCCTTTCGACCATTGTCATGCAGGACAATATGGTCAAGATAATGGGCTGGTACGACAACGAGTGGGGTTATTCCTGCCGAACCGCCGACCTCTGCTCGTTCATGAGCGACCAGGGAATCTAGCCCTGGCGCTGTCCCCCTTCACAATTTGAACTGCCAGATGGGGAGGAACGTTATACTTATGGATTTCGTTCCTCCCCAGTCGATTCTTTGGCAGTACAGATCAGATTTCAAATCCGCTATTAGTTCCCGTGCCGCGTTATGCCGAACGACCGGAGGAAGGCGTTGCGCCTGCTGACCTTCCTTACCTCCAGGCGAATTGCGAAAGAACATCTGCTTCTGGTCCTAATTGTCGTTGTTGCCCTCGCCCTGAGGCTCAACGGCCTTAACTGGGATTCCGGATACGGGTTCCATCCGGACGAACGCTCCCTGTACATGCGCGCCGGATGCATGTATGACCTGCTGACGGAGAGTCCTGGCTACGAAAACTGCCTGGGTGAACATCCTCAGATAGAGCCTGGTATCCCTGGAATACGCACTTTCCTGGACTTTGACCGCAGCCCTCTGAACCCCCACTGGTTCCCTCTTGGCAGCGCATTGATTTACATCTTGGTGCTGACCCGTTCCGTCATCGAGGCATGCACCGACATCGGCGCCCTGGACATGCGGTACGTGGGAAGGACGCTTTCGGCTCTGGCAGACGTCGGGACGGTTGTTCTCGTATATGTCCTGGGCCGGCGAGTTTACCGGGACCGTTACGGACCCTGGGTCGGTGTAATGGCTGCCGCGCTGACGGCATTTGCGGTCATCCACGTGCAGCACAGCCACTTCTATCGCCCGGAAACCTTTACAGCCTTGCTGGTGCTGGCTGTTTTCTGGGCTATACTGCGGCTGCTGGAGAAACGCAGGCTGGGGGATTCTGTGCTTCTGGGGCTGCTGGTCGGTCTGGCCTTTGCGCCCAAGGTAAGCATTTTGTCCCTGGCCCTCCCCCTGGCCCTGACCTACTACCTTCGCCTGGTCGACTCGGGAAGTGGAAAGCTCACGGGATTGCCCAGGGGTGCACTGGAGCAGACCTTTCTCCACTGTCTCGCTGCTTTGGCGGTGGCCCTGGCGGTATTTTTTCTATCCTCGCCCTATGCCCTGCTTAACATCTCCAACTTTCTTGGCGAACAGGCGGCCCAGGCGGAGATGGCCGGTACCGCCGGCCTGTGGCCCTTCACGATTCAGTACGTCGGTACGCCGGCTTTCCTCTATCAGTTCAAGCAGACCGCCGTCTGGGGGCTGGGTCCGCCGCTGGGTATCGTCGCCTGGGCCGCAATACCCTTTACGGTGTTTTTGCTATGGCGGGGCAGCTCTGCGTGGCGAGGCGACCTCCTGATTCTGGCCTGGCTTATACCGAGCATCATTTTCCTGGAGACCTTTGAGGTACGGTTTCAGCGGTATTATTTCGCGCTTATTCCCTTCATGATCTTGCTTGGAAGCCGGATGCTGCTTTGGGCCCCCTTTCTTCTGAGGGCATGGGACATTGGCGGAACCAAGGTTGAACAGATCCGGACCGACCGGAAGGGCCCGCCCGGCGCCGAAAGAGTTCGCCAATTCTGGTTGCATTTCGTTGGGCACCCTGCGACGCGGTTATCCGGTCTATGGGCAGCATGGAGCCTGGTGTTTCTCGTCCTGGCAGCCACCGTACTCCTTTCCCTGGCGTTTCAAAGGATATATTCCTCCCCTCATTCTGCGGTAGCCGCTTCCAGTTGGTTGAATCAAACGGTACCTCCTGGCACCAGGATTATCAGTGATAACCACTGGGACGAGTTCATCCCTGAGCTGCATGGCTACCGGGTGTGGCAGTTCCCCGCCTACGAACCTGACAGTGTAGGCAAGATGGCTGAGTTGGGCCAGCGGCTTTCGGATTCGGATTACCTGGTCTTCTATAGTCACAGGCCCTATGTCAGTGTGGCCAGCGACCCTGAGCGTTTTCCATTGAGCGGCGAATACTATCGCCGGCTGTTCGCCGGGGACCTGGGGTATGTGCTGGAACGAGAGTTTGCTTCCAGTCCGGGCTTGCTGGGAATAGAGATAAGGGATGACCCCTTTGCGCGAACCACCTTCAGACGGCCTGTACCCGAATCCTTCGCTGACTCGAATGGCGTTGTCCTGGATTGGGGCTATGCCGACGACAACGTGGTGGGCTATGACCACCCGACTGTGCTGATTTTCCGCAACCACGAGAACCTCCCTCCACAAAAAATTATCGGCCTGTTGCTGCATGAAACGGGTGAAGGGCCCGCCGGCCTCAAGTTCTCCGACGAGGAGAGGGCCATTCAGCAGGCCGGCGGCACCTGGACCGAGATGTTTGACCGGGAAGGACTTGCCAATCAGGTCCCTGTGTTGGCGTGGTTACTGGTGGTTGAGCTGATTTACCTGGCCGCGCTTCCCTTCTGCCTGTTCTTGTTCAGGCCCCTGGCGGACCGTGGTCTGGCGTTGGCGCGTGTTGTGGGTTTGTCAGGGGCCGCTTATGTGACGTGGTTGGTGGTCAGCCTGGGCTGGATGGAATTCTCCGGGTTATCGCTTTGGCTGGGTGCGCTTGTCATGGGCGCTATTTCCGGCCTGGCGCTGGCGACCCACTTTAAGCAGATGGTGGACTTCTTCAAGCAGAAGTGGCGGCTGTTCCTCACTGTAGAGGCTATCTTCCTGGTGGCCTTCCTGGCATTTGTTGCCATCAGGGCCATGAACCCTGACCTGTGGCATCCCTATCGGGGTGGGGAGAAGCCCATGGAGTTGGCCTATTTCAATGCCGTTCTGCGCTCCACGCTGATGCCTCCCTATGATCCCTGGTTCGCGGGTGGCTATCTGAACTACTACTATTGGGGTTACTTTATCCTGGCAGTCCCGGTGCGGCTGTCGGGAGTCATTCCCACCACGGCATTCAACCTGGCGGTCCCTCTACTTTTTGCCATGACGGTAACCGGGGCTTTCTCGGTCGTGTATAACCTGGCGGCAGGAGTTCGAAATTCTCAGAGGCATGTGAGGATGGGTGAACCGGCTGCGGTTGGGCGGCCGCCGGAAACAGAAAAGGAAACCCTTCCCGATCCGGGGGCCAGAAAGGGCAATACCGGATTCGAAGTCGCTATCAAGAGTCCCATAGCGGCGGGGTTGACCGGCGCCCTTTTCGTGGCGGTGATTGGGAACCTGGATGGGGCTATTCAGCTGGCCCAGCGATTTTGGGATAGGTTAGGCGGCGGCGCAGTCTCACTGTTGCCCCTGGACTTCTGGCGTAGCAGCAGGATGCTGCCCACCCTGGAAAATGTCGAAGCGGGGTTCCTCACTTTCTGGCTGTGGGGGAAAACCGACGGCCCACCAGACGTATCCTGGCACATTACCGAATTTCCTTTTTTCAGCTTTCTCTTTGCAGACCTGCATGCCCACATGATGGCTATACCCATAACAGTCCTGGTGATTGCGCTGGGGTTGAACCTGTTGCTGGGTCTCAGAAGGCAAGGATTCTTATGGGACATTGCCTCGTTGCTTACGGCAGGGATCGCGGTAGGCTCACTCTGGGCCATAAACAGCTGGGATTATCCGTCCTTGCTGCTGCTTCTGTTTGCTCTGGTCTCCCTGGCCGCCGGTCTTGCGTGGCAGCGAAATAAGGACAGATTGGCTGCTGCCCTGGCCCTTTCAATTGGACTGGCGGTGGTCAGCATTCTGTCGTTCCTGCCCTTCCACCTGGCAGTGGAAACCTTTGATACCGGTTTGGAGGTATCCAAGTGGAAGACCCCGCTGGTCAATTTTCTGGGCATTCATGGCTTGTTCCTGGTTATTGTTGGGGCGTTCCTCCTGTGGCAGGCACGCCGGCCTCTCGCCGTAGTGGCCGGAAGAAACCCGGGGCTCGGTTACTCTGTTAAACCCTTTCAGACTGAATATCTGCTCCAGGGCTACCAAGGTTGGCTGCGGTGCATTGCCTTAGCTGGAATGGTCTTGTTTGCCTTTTTTGCGCTGGCCGGCTACTGGACGGTGGCAGTGCTGTTGGTTTTCCTGGTACTTTCCGGCCTGGTTGTGTGGGACGGGCTGATGTCCGGAGAACGGGGGAAGAAATATAACCTGTTCGCCCTGGTGCTGACCATGTTGGGCCTGGGGCTGGCAATTGGCGTGGACCTTGTAAGGGTGGAGGGCGACATAGGCCGCATGAACACCCTTTTCAAATATTATCTGGAGGTTTGGATTCTGTTGGCCCTGGCTGCCGCGTTCTTCCTTTGGCGCATGGGGTACGACAATTGGCTCGGAACAACCCGTTTCCGCTGGCTGAATATTACGTGGCTGGCGGTCGTGGCCATGTTGGTCGGGTGCAGCCTGGTGTACACCATCCTGGGGACGCATGCCCGTGTGGGTGACCGGTTCCAGGCCCTCCGCCCAACTCTTGATGGCGTTGCCTACATGGAGCATGCCGTACATTGGGAAAAGGAGCAGGTTATCGAGCTGAAATGGGATGCTGAAGCGATAAGGTGGCTGCAGGACAACGTTAAGGGATCCCCGGTAATTCTGGAGGCGCATACCGAGCAGTACCGGTGGGGAGGCCGCATGGCTAACTACACGGGCCTGCCGACGGTCCTCGGCTGGCCTTGGCACCAGATTCAGCAGCGCGGCCCTTATTCTGGGGAAGTTCGTGACCGCGCCGAGGATATTCGGACTATGTACGATACGGAAGATGTGGCGCTGTTGGTTGAGCTGATGGCCAAGTACGAAGTGAAGTATGTAGCGGTGGGAGAGCTTGAAAGAATACTCTATTCACCTGAGAAGTTGGGCAAGTTTGATATAATGGCCCAGAACGGGACCCTGGGGAAGGCCTTTGACAATGGCCGCACGGCAATTTACAAGCTACGTGGGCCTTCGAGTTTGAATCGGCGAGGAATCGAGGAGGGCGGGTAAAGCAGGATGGACGAAAGCACACTGGTAATTGTCTCTTTCATCAAGGACTTGATGATTATACTTTCACTGGCCATCCTGATAGTCGTCCTGATAGCCTTGGCCGTGGCCTCCATAAAGCTGATAGGGCCGATAAAGTCCTTGAAGAGGACCGCCCAGAATCTGGAAGATGCCTCGGGCACAATCCTGGCCTCCACCAGGGATGTCTCCAGGACACTGAGCTTTTTCGGCTCATTTAATACCGCCCTGGACAGGGTCAGGGCCCGCTTCAAAAGGAATGAGGAGCAAGTGTAACGCCACTACGCCGGACAGTGGTTACAGTGAAAGGAATCCCTGTTCGCTTCTCCGGAAGAATATCCCTATGCGACCCGCCAGAATTGTCCACTTGGACTCAGCTTCGGGATGAGTCGTTCCACCAGGGATATGACCCGAAAACCTTCAGGCTGCTGACCTGAAGCTCCAGCGCCCTCAAAGCCTCTCTGACCAAAGGGCTCTCCCGGTGTCCTTCGCAATCCACCAGGAAGTTATAGCGTCCCAGTGATTCTTTGGTTGGGCGAGACTCAATTTTGACCAGGTTGATATCCCGGGTGGCGAATATTCCCAGGGCGTTATAGAGGGACCCCGGGGCGTCCTCATCAAAAGCGAAACTGAAAGAGGTCTTGTCGTTGCCGGTAGGAAGGTGGTCTTCCCACCCCAACAGTACGAACCTGGTGACGTTGTTCGTTACATCCTGGATTCCCCTCCCGATTACCTCCGCTCCATAGAGTTCCGCCGCCCTTTGCGGGGCAATTGCCGCAGACAATACTTCGCTGTCCATCATATCGTTAACCGCGGCCGAATTGCTGAGCGAGGCTATTGGCTCAGCAAGAGGGAAATTGTCCTCGATGAAATGCCTGCACTGTGCAAGGGATTGGGGGTGAGAGTAAATTCGCCTGATTCCCTCCACGCCGGCGCCGGGGCGGACCATCAGGCAATGCTGAATTGGCAGCACTACTTCATTGAAGATCGAGAGTTCTGTCTCGCTGATAAGGTAATCCAGCGTATAGACTACGGAGCCTTCGATGCTGTTTTCTATGGGCACGATACCCTCGTCGGCATTGCCATCCGACACGGCCCGGCACACGGTGGGGATGGTCGGACACGGAATCAGTTCCGCATGGGGATCATAAAGCAGGGCTGCTTCTTCGCTGTAAGTACCGGCCGGCCCCAGGTATGATAGGCGTTTTGCCATGGTTAAGCCCCGGTCAACATTTCGTAAAGTCTTTGCTCTTCGTCGGCGCTGGCAATGGCGATCACTTCATCGTCAGCTTCCAGCTTCAACTCTTCCGTGGGGTGCAGGGCGGCGTTGCCCCGAAGCACCAGGCTCACGGAACTTTGTTTCAATTCCTGCTTGTCCACCACCTGTGAAATTCCCTTGCCCACTGCCTGGGAGTCAGCCGGAACGATCACACTGACCAGAGACTTGGTCGGGTCTCTCAATGAGGTAAGCCGGATCAGGTTGTTGCCGGCTACGCTATGTTCCAGGCTGTTAAGTATCAGGTCCGAAACGTTGACCACCGCGTCCACGCCAAGCACCCGAAAAATTGACTGGTTCTTGTGGTCTTTGATGGCGGCGACTGTCCTGGATATTGAGAATACGTGCTTGGCAATCTGGCACACGACCAAGTTTGTTTCGTCGCGACCCGTAACGGCCACGACGGTATCCGCCCTGGCGGCGCCTGCCCTCCTCAGGTCAGCCGGGTCAGATCCGTCTCCCTGCATGATGACGCTGCCCATTTCATCCCACATCATCTGGCAACGGGGAAGGCTCTTTTCCACGATAACGATCTCGTTTCCCTCGACCAAGAGACGCTTGGCCAGATGATAGCCAGTCGTGCTGCAACCAACAATTACGGTAAACATGAGCTTCGTTTACCTATTCCTCCAGAGCGTCCCGCGCGCTGCCAAGAAAATCGGGCCCGTTGTCAAAAATGCTGACACCCAGTTCCCCGTATAGGTCCCTCAGCTGGGGGTCTTCCATGCGGCAGAGGACGTTTGGCACATTGAAGATATGGGAAGCCAACTGACACAGGAGCACGTTCAGGTGGTCGTCTCCTGTCAGAGCATAGAAGGCGCCTGAATTTTCGATTCCACCGTCAAGAAGATAGTCTTGCATCTGGGGTTCGGAAGCGCACAAGGTCCTTACGTTGGCTTGTCTCCCCAGGATTGCCAATCGGTCCGGGTCGGCGTCCACGACCGTCACGTCGTGTCCGTCCGCAACAAGAGCAGGGGCAAGGGCGTCGGTCAACCTGGTGCAACCGTAGATTAGCACGTGCATAGCCTAGTCCTGCTTTCCGCCTTCGTCAGGGGCAGGCGCCCTGGTAACAATGACCTGGCAGCGGGAGTTCTTGAGGATATAGTCGGTGGTGCTGCCCTTTTGTACCGGCGACGTCCATGGTTGGAAAGGTACTCCAATGACCAGCAAATCAATATCCCGGTCAATGGAATCAACTACGATAGCCGGGCCAGCGTTCCTGGCCTCTACCATAGTAGCGTTTACCTTGCAATGCTCGGAATCCGCTATTTGCTCCACCGCCTTTAGAATGCGTTCCCCAGCCATCAGGTCGCTGCGGCTTTGACCTGTCCCAAGTGGTACTTCCATGGGTATTTCAAACACGTAAATGGCGTGCAGGTCTGCGCGGGAATTGCGGGCCAGTTGGCAGGCCCAGCGAAATGATTGCTCGCTGGCCGGACTGCCATTGACGGGGGCCAATATGCGGTATCTCGACTTCCTTAGCATCTGCGGCAATATGCGGAGTGTTGTCTATTTTTGCTCATGGAGCGGCGGCCGTATCAGGGTTATTGCTGGCCGAGGTGAAAACATCTGCGACGTGCTCGCTGGGTCCCACTACCATCAGGACGTCACCCGGCCTTATCTCCTCGTCCCTGGCGGGATTAAGTATGTAATTCCGGCCACGTCGGAGGGCGATAACGGTGAGGGAAGGGTGCTGGGCGCCCGTGCCCGTCAGCCCGGCGTCCTCAAGTGTCCTCTTCTCCATTCTGCTCTGGGGCCGGACCTTGCTTATACCGACATTGGAAGCGACTTCCATGTAATCAAGTATCCCCGAGTTCAGGTCAACATGGGCCAGTCGCTTGGCGCTTTCCTCTTCCGGAAATACCACCCTGCTGACCCCGATTCGCTCCAGCGCATCTCCGTGGAGTTCATTGGCCGCCCGAGCTATGATCATGGGAATTTCCATTCCCTTCAATACCATGGCGATCAACATGCTGGACTGAACGTTGTCGTCGCCCAGGGTCAGAATTGCCGCGTCATATTCATGCACACCCAATTGACGAAGGGCGGTTTCGTTGGTGGCGTCGGTCCTGACGGCGTAGGTGGTCTGCCCCAACATGCTCTGGACCTTTTCGTCATCATTGTCAATTGCCAGCACGTCATGACCGGCCTGGTAAAGCTCCCTGGCCACACCCATGCCGAACCGGCCCATCCCAATGACGCAAACCCGTTTCTTCATCCGCTCACTCCGTCACCCTATTTTAACCCGTTCCTGTGCAAAACGGTATAGCACCTGTTCCTGGGGAGCCAGTGTTAATGCCAGTGTGAGCGGGCCGATTCTGCCCACCAGCATTGCGCCTATGAAAACGAGCTGGCCCACCATTCCCAGTTCCGGAACCACGCCGGTGGAGGAACCGTTGGTGGCGAAGGCCGAAACCGTATCAAAAAAGAGGTCCAGGAAGTGAAAGCTGCCGGAACGAAGGGCATCCGCCTCGGTAATGGTGAGAACCGGTACTGTAACGACAATAAAGGCAAAGGACAATACTGCAATGGCCAGCGCTCTTGAAATCTGGGTCTGAGGTATTTCTCTGCCGAAGGCTTCCGTCTGCGGCCGAGCTCTGATAGATGATATGACGGCCACCGCTATAACTGCCAGGGTATTGACCTTAATGCCGCCGGCAACTGATCCCGAGGCTCCTCCCACCAGCATGAGAAAGGTGAATACCAGCTTGGTGAAGTCCTCCACCGCGCCGAAATCGGTAATGATGAAACCTGCTGTCCGTCCGCTGATGGAATGGAATAACGCGTCTCCAACGCGGTGAAGGAGAGTGCGATTGCTGTCGCCGGAAATTGCAAAGAAGTCTGTCATAAAGAAGGCCACGAATCCGATGGCCCAGAGCACCAGGCTCGCAACCAATACGAGCTTGGTATCAAGTGACAGGCGCGAGAAGCGGCGTTGCCGATAAACATCCACCAGCACCGTCCACCCGATTCCCCCCAGGATTATCAGAAAGGCCATTACGCCCTGCAGTGTCCATTGGTTATCCAGGATTG
Source organism: Chloroflexota bacterium (assembly GCA_009840135.1). Taxonomy (GTDB): domain Bacteria; phylum Chloroflexota; class Dehalococcoidia; order Lucifugimonadales; family UBA3495; genus Bin22. The sequence goes on from VXOH01000036.1 coordinate 69,766, forward strand.
CCAGGGACCGTTCGTCGGAAATTTCGGGCAGGATGGAAAAACCGGCATTGTTGAATGATGAAACGGATAGGAAGAGAGACTGCCATGCGACTTCCAGCAGGCCAAAGTCCGTTATTTCCCTGATTGCGGGAAAGAGGACAACGGCGCCCACGGCGTAAATGAGGAACACCACGATAATGATATTTCTAGCGATTTTTCTCAGGCCCCCGAGTTGATCGCCGCCCATGGTTTCTCTCAGGACCAATTGCTGGGAAATCCTGGATGCCTGACCGATGAAAAGGAGGGCGAAGGTGGCTGCGGCCATGAATCCCAGCCCGCCCACCAGCATCAGCACAAATATTACAGCTTGCCCAAAGTAACTCCAGTGCTCCGCCGTACTTACGGCGGTATGGCCGGTAACGGTGACCGCGGAGGTGGCAGTAAATAGGGCAACTATGGGCGAAGTGGACTGCTGCTGGTTGGCGGCAAAAGGCAAAGCCAGCAGGACTGCTCCTATGGCCACCAGGCCAAGGAAGCTGTAAAGCAACACAAAGGGAGGTGTCAACGCGCGCCTGGGGCGTCGCTCGTCCTGTTCCTGAAAGACCCTGGGCTGCATTTCAACCACGCGGCGCAGGCGTATCACCTGGTCAACCGGGCGGCGTGGACGATTCTGACTCACCTGCTGTCTCGGCGCGCAGCGGCAGACCTTGCAATCTGCCGCCTGTTGGGACGGTGTCGGTAGGAAAAGGTTCCTCTCTGAATCTACCTGGATTCTAGTTTGTGGCCTCGTGGAGTGTCAATTATTCGGGCGCCAGGAGGGAAGAAATGCGCCTGCCGCGCTTGAAGAAGATGCCGGCTGGTATTGCATGAACCCTTACGGCGAGTTCCCTGGGCGCGGCGCCCCTGTCCTTCGCTTCGGGCATTAGACGTGCATGGTTCCTGGCAAATCCCGCCTTGTGAAACCACGTAGGCCACGAAAGTTGAAAAGCAAGGGAGCCGGCGGGTATCCGCTATCTGTGCTAATATATGTCACAGCCGCTCAAATTCTGAGGTGACTATAAATGACTTCCGCTCCCCGGCAGGTTGAGCTTCGTTTCAACCCGGTAGAAATTGACCGCAAATGGCAGGAACGCTGGGAGAAGGACAACCTGTATCGGGTCGAAGACAGGGACTCGCGCCCAAAGTGGTACGACCTGACCATGTATCCCTATCCTTCCGGGGACCTTCACATCGGGCACTGGTACGCGATGGCACCATCCGATTGCCATGCCAGGTTCCGGAGAATGCAGGGCTACAACGTCCTGCATCCCATAGGATTCGACGCGTTTGGCCTGCCCGCGGAGAATGCCGCCATCAGCCGGGGCATTCATCCCTATAGCTGGACCATGTCCAATATTGAGAACATGCGGGCCCAGCTCAGGTCTATTGGCGCAATTTATGACTGGGACCGGGAGGTTATCTGCTGCCTTCCCGAGTATTACCATTGGAACCAGTGGTTCTTCCTGAAGTTCCTGGAAAAGGGCCTCGCCTACCGTGCAAAGGCTCCGGTGGTCTGGTGCCCTTCCTGCCAGACAGTGCTGGCTAACGAGCAGGTCTTGAACGGCAGCTGTGAGCGTTGCGACGCTATAGTAACCCGTCGAGACCTGGAGCAGTGGTTCCTCAAGATCACGGACTACGCCGATGAACTGCTGGACTTTGGCCGGCTGGTTGAATGGCCCGAAAAAATCCTCATGATGCAGCGAAATTGGGTGGGCCGCAGCGAGGGAGTGGAAATAAGCTTTGACATCTCCCACAACGGTTTGGAGGAGAAGGACATTCGGACATTCACGACCCGAATTGACACTATCTTCGGTGTCACTTTCCTGGTGCTGGCCCCAGAGCATCCCCTGGTTCCACAGTTGACTACAGATGGGCAACGCGAACAGGTCGAGGACTACGTCAATCAAGCCAGGCAGACCTCTGAAATTGACCGGCTATCCACTGACAAGGAGAAGACCGGCGTTCCCCTGGGCTCCTATGCGGTGAACCGATTGAACGGCGAACGCATTCCCATATACACGGCGGACTATGTCCTTACCACCTATGGAACGGGCGCCGTAATGGGAGTGCCGGCCCACGACGAACGGGACTACGACTTCGCCCGCAAATACGGGCTGTCGGTTAGAACAGTGATTGCTCCCGTTGAATGGGACGGAAAGGAGCCTACGGAAGCATTCCTCGGCAGTGGGTTCATGACCAACTCAGGCAAGTACGATGGCATGACCGACGACGAGGGCGTAGCGGCGATATCCGCCGACGTGGAGCGCAATAGTTGGGGATCCCGGACTACTTCTTACCGGCTGCGGGACTGGCTCATATCCAGGCAGCGCTATTGGGGGACCCCAATACCCATTATCTATTGTGCGACCTGTGGGGCCGTTCCCGTTCCCGAAGAGGATTTGCCCGTTTTGCTGCCGGAGGACGCTGAATTCAAGCCCACGGGCGAGTCCCCGCTGGCAGATCACAAGGCTTTCCTCAACACAATCTGTCCCAGGTGCCAGGGTCCCGGGAGACGGGAAACCGACACCATGGACACCTTCATAGATTCGTCCTGGTATTTCCTCCGTTATATCAGCCCGGGGTTCGACAAGGGTGCCTATGATCCGGAACTCCTGAAGCAGTGGCTGCCGGTAGACCAGTACACGGGCGGGGCGGAACACGCCGTAATGCACCTGCTCTATGCCCGCTTCTTCATCAAGGCCATGCGTGATATGGGTATGCTGGACTTTGACGAACCATTCCTGAGGCTCTTCAACCAGGGGGTCATTCTCGGCTCAGACCACGAGAAAATGAGCAAGAGCCGGGGCAACGTAGTCAATCCGGATGACGTTGTGGGAGTAATGGGCGCTGACGCAGTACGCTGCTTCCTGATGTTCATCGGTCCCTGGGACCAGGGAGGGCCGTGGAGCGATGTCGGAATCAATGGCGTAGCCCGGTGGCTCAACCGTGTTTGGGCCCTGGTGGAGCGAAATCCCGATGACCTGGCTTCCGGAGAAACGGATCCCCAGGTTGTCAGGGATACCTTGCGGGTGTTGCATCAGACAGTACGCAAGTGTCACGGCGACCTGGACAGGTTCAAGTTCAACACGGCCATAGCAGCCTTGATGGAACTGGTGAATCATCTCAGCAAGGTGTGGGCCGAGGCCAGCGTAGATCCCGAGAACTGGCGGGAGTGTATCGAGAAATTCCTGCTGATGCTGGCTCCCATTGCTCCCCACATATCGGAGGAGCTATGGGAGCGCACCGGGCACCCGTACAGCGTTCACTCTCAGGGCTTCCCCGAGTGGGATGAATCCCTGGCTGCCGATGAGACCATCACGCTGGTGGTCCAGGTCAACGGCAAGGTTAGGGATCGTATAGAGGTTCCGGCGGGAATTGATGAACCCACGGCCCACCAGTTGGGGCTGTACTTCGCCAACGTTGCACCATAACAAGAATGCAATGTGGTGGTTAACGAACTATACATGCCCGGCCGCCAGGTTTAGGGATTATTTTACATAAACAA
>VXOH01000036.1:73298-89514 GCA_009840135.1 Chloroflexota bacterium
ACCCCCCCTTTCTCTATTCCTCTACGTGTCGTGTGTTCTTTTTTTTTTATTACACACAGTATTTTATAACCCCCCGCCCCACCAGTGGGCGCGGCCCCGCGCCAAGGTTCAACCTTACACTGAAGGCAAGGTGGTGGATAAGGCCATATACGTGCCGGGCCGCCTGGTTAACGTAGTAGTTTCCTGAACCGAACGGCCATTGGTTCGACGTAACTCTGGAAGCATTGTCTTAAGTTATGACGCTGGTTGAACGATACGCATTGCTGCCCGAAGAGATAGATCGGGAGAGCCTGAAAATGGTACAAGCCGATCTGCCTGCTGGGCTGAAGATGGAACCCAGGGAGCACTACGTGCTTTGTCGTATTGTGCGGGCCGAGGGCGACCCCGCCATCGCCGAATCGGTGCGGTTCAGTCCGGGAGCCCTGGCAGAGGGCTTGTCAGCCCTCGGAAGAGGAGCCGACGTAGTAACCGACGTTCGAATGGTGGAAATGGGCATTTCCAAGGCGCTTTTGGGCCGATGCGGGGTTAAGACGCGCTGCATGATTGACGTGCCCGAAGTAGCGGAAAGAGCCAGAAGAGAAGGCACCACCCGTTCGGTGGCTGCTGTGAGAGAGTTGGCGCCCCATCTGGACGGCGCTGTTGTGGCCGTAGGAAACGCCCCGACTGCTCTTCTTGCTCTGCTTGACTTGGTGGATGCCGGTGAAGTGTCTCCGGCCCTGATTATCGGTATGCCGGTCGGTTTCGTTGCCTGTCCTGAATCCAAGGAAGAGTTGGTGCTCCGGCGGGCTCCTTACGTAACTATTATGGGTCGGAGGGGAGGAAGTTCGGCCGCCGCGGCAACCGTCAATGCCCTGTTGGAATTGGTCGGAACTCAGGCCGGGCAGGAGGCCTCTTGAACGAACATAGTCATCCAGGGGGCGAACATTCTCACGGCCATGGCCACGGTCACGCGCACGGTGCCAATGTTGTAGCGCGGGTGGAAGTTGCCGCGCCGGCCGAAGAGGCTACGGACTGGGGTGTTCTCCTTCTGGGGCACGGCAGTCAGCGGGGGGCGAGCCCCCGGGAGTGTTCCTGTGCGTGGCAGCAGCCAGCCGCTGTTTCCGCAACCAATGGGGAGAGGTCATCTGCCGAGGTGGCTGATACCCCTGGCTGGCCCGGATGGTGCCGGCGCTGCCCCAATACCCCGCAGGGCCTAGGTCAGGTCGCCGATAAGCTACAGGCCGAGTTGGGCCGTGGTAATGCTCAGGTCATCCTGTCCTGTCTGGAATTCATTGCACCCTTTCCCCACGAGGCGGTGCAAATTCTCTCCGAACGGGGCATGAACCGGGTGGTAGTTTTGCCTTACCTGCTGGGAAACGGCAAACATGCCACCGTCGAAATGTACGAAATGCTGGACGATATCAGGGCCCAGACCCCCAGCGTCGAGCTTGTTTTGGCTGAAGGGTTGGGGGCAGACCAGAGGCTGGCCGGACTGGTAGTTGACCGGATTCGAGACCTTGGAGAAAGGGCTCCGTATCCTGGGCAAGGGAAGAAGGTTGGCGTTTTGCTGGTCAAGGCCGGCACCCGTACCCAGTTTGACGATTGCCTTTGGCTGGCGGAGCTGGGCGAGATGGTTGAGGGGCAATTGGGGGAAGGGTACGCTGTGGATGTCGCTCAATCGCATTATGGCGACCCAACCATGGAGGCTGCCACGGCTCGGCTGATTGAAGGCCAGGGTGTATCGTCTTTAATTTGTGCTCCTTACATATTCTTTCCTGGGCTAATTTTGACTCGCAATGTATTGGGCACAATGGAAAAACTCCAGGAGGAATATCCGGCCATACCGATGACGGTGGCGCCACCTCTCGGAGTGGATGACCGATTGATTTCAGTAGCCGCCGACCGTATTCGGCAGGTATGGGCCAGGTCCGGTTAGGTAGCTACAGCACTACAGACTCACATGCGGCTCGTAATGGTGGAAGGATAGTCAGCCGGAACAATCTACCCGAGCATTACCAAGGGCAAGCAGCATGACCGATCGCAATGAAACAGAAGAAAGGCCGGAGAGCGATTACAGTCGCCAGACCATTCGGCGACGACAGTTGCGCACCGGATATACTACGGGGTCCTGCGCGGCGGCGGCTGCCAAGGCGGCTACTCGTGCGCTGCTCACCGGGGAAACGGTAAAGGAATCCACTATCCATTTACCCGTGGGAAGGGATGTAACCTTTCAGGTGTTCCGGTGTGAACCATCCGAGGACGGTTCGCAGGTTACCTGTTCGGTTATAAAGGACGGAGGCGATGACCCGGACGTCACCCACGGTGCGGAGATCTGCGCTACGGTTTGGAAGGATGCCAACCCTGATAGCTCAGGGGCTAGAATAGTCGGTGGCCCAGGCGTGGGGACCGTAACCCGTCCCGGCACCGGCATTGAAGTGGGACAACCGGCTGTTACCCGCGTTCCCAGGCGCATGATAATCGAGTCGGTAAGGCAGGCGGCGGAAGAATACAGTGTGGACCCGGATGCCGGATTCGTGGTGCAGTTGTCTGTGCCTGGCGGCGAGGAGATTGCCAAGAAAACAACCAATGCCCGGCTGGGCGTGTTGAATGGAATCTCCATTCTTGGCAGCACCGGCGTCGTTCAACCTTTCTCCACCGCCGCATGGCGGGCCAGCGTCCACCTGGCCATAGACGTTGCGGCCACTAACGACCTTCCATACCTGGTGTTGTCCACCGGTACTCGCAGCGAGGAATACGCCCGAAATCACCTGGACCTGCCGGACATGGCGTATATAGAGGCGGGTATTTTCAGCGGGCCGGCCATGAAGCGCTGCGTTATGCGAAAGGTTAATAGAGCGGCCCACGTAGGAATGGTGGGCAAATTGTCCAAAATGGCTATGGGCTATTTTGTTACCCACGTCGCCGGCAACCAGGTGGACACCGAATTTCTGGCAGATTTGGCAGCCAGGTGCGGGGCCAGTGATGCCGTGCAGGAGGAAATTCGCGGGGCCAGCAGCGCCAGGCACTTTCAGGAAATTGCCCAGGCCAATGGCCTCCTCTCGGTTTTTCCATTGATGTGCGAAATGGTGTGTGAGCAGAGCAGGAAGCAACTGGGCGAGGACGCGGACCTGCTGGTGGTGGATGTCCTGTGTTTTGATTTTGAAGGCAACCTGCTGGGACACGCCTCGACCGCGCCTGAGGGAGTGCCCCTGGTTGCCGGTGCAAGCTCCTGACGTGGTGTCCTGGTAGAGGGCATTCTTTAGCAATAGCGGCAGGAGCGCTCAGGTTGGCAGGAACAGTGGAAAGAGACCGTGCCCTGGGACTTCGAGACGAGGATTTTGAGCAGCGTCGGCCCCTGAGAGGGCAGATTACCAAGCGCGAGGTGCGCGCCCTATCCCTCTACAGCCTGGGACTTCGATCTTACAGCATTGTCTGGGATATTGGCGCAGGCACCGGGTCTATCTCGGTGGAAGCTTCCCTAATCGCCCGTGAGGGATGGGTGTACGCGGTGGAGCGGGACCTGGAGAGCCTGGCGCTACTGGAAGGCAATGTAGGAAACTATGGTCTGGGGAATATCTCGGTTATAGGCAGGGCAGCTCCCGAGGCGCTGAGTGACTTGCCAGACCCCGATTCTGTATTTGTCGGCGGAAGCGGCGGTGAATTGAAGGAAATTTTGAAAGCGACGGCGGCAAGACTTCGACCCGAAGGCAGAGTCGTTGCCAACTTCGCTACCCTGGAAAGGACCAACGAGACGTATCAATGGTTTCAAAGTCAAGGATTCCGTGCGGAGATTACGTTGGTAAATGCTGCCCGCAGCAGGGAACTGCCGGACAAGTCGGTGCGGTTGGAGGCTTTGAATCCAGTGTTTGTGGTGACCGCCTGGCGGGATAGTCAGCCCCTGGAGGACTTATTGGATGAGCAGCAGCGCAACTAATCCCGCTTGTGGAATCCTGTTTGGCATCGGTGTAGGTCCGGGTGACCCGGAGTTGGTGACGCTTAAGGCACAGCGAGTCCTTCAGAGCGTGCCAATTATTTGTACCCCTCATTCCGACACCAGCCGGGACAGTTTTGCGCTGTCCATAGCGCGCCAGTTTATAGACACTGACCGCCAGGAGTTGTTGAGGTTCGGGTTTCCGACAGACGACGCCGTAGCTGCTTCCAGGGTATGGGAGACCGCCGCCGAAACATTGGCCGTGCGGTTGAAACAGGGCCAGGACGTGGCTTTTATAACCGAAGGCGACCCCATGCTTTTCAGTACGTTTTCCTACGTGCTGGAGAGCATACGCTCAAATCATCCAGAGATTACGGTAGAGATTATCCCGGGTGTCTCATCAGTCATGGCGGCCGCTGCCAGGGCAAGCCTGCCCCTGGTGACCCACGGTCAGAGGCTGGCCATTCTGCCCGCCGTCTATGGCATTGACGACCTGAGGGAGGCGATTGCCAACTACGACACGATTGTATTGATGAAGGTGAACCGGGTGCTACTGGACGCCTTGGCTAACCTGGAGAGCCTGGGCCTGGCGGGCAAGGGAATCTACGTCCGGCGGGCCACCACGGAGAGGGAGCAGGTGGTGCGGGACCTGCAGCAACTCGGCGAGGAAGACCTGGACTACTTTTCGCTATTAATTATCAAAAGGTGAAAGCATGGCTGATGGCAAGGTTTACTTTATAGGCGGCGGACCCGGTGACCCTGAACTCTTGACACTTAAGGCAAAGAGGCTGATTGAGGAAGCGGATGTCGTAATTTACGCCGACTCGCTGGTTCATCCGGCCATTGTCGAATTTGCCAACGACGACGCGGCGGTTTACGGCAGCAAGGACATGGACCTGGATGAAATAATGCGCCTGACCTTGGAAGCTGCTTCCCAGGGCAAGGTGGTAGCGCGCATTCAAAGCGGCGACCCATCGGTTTACGGCGCGATGCTGGAACAGATGCGGGTGTTGGAAGCCGCCGATGTTGATTATGAGATCATTCCGGGAGTCAGCGCCGCCTTTGCCGCCGCCGCTAAGCTGAAGGCCGAGCTTACGGTACCCGACGTTACTCAGACGGTAATCATGACTCGTGCCCAGGGACGTATCGCCATGCCGCCCAAGGAGCAACTGCAGGACCTGGCGGCCCATGGTTGTTCGCTGATAATTTTCCTTGGCATTACACGCATGCCCCGCATAGTCAGGGACCTGTCCGCCGCCGGTTATCCCACGGATACGCCCGTGGCGATCGCCTACCGGGTGGGGTGGGAAGACGAGCAGATTATCCGCGGTACACTTGCGGATATAGCTGGCAAGGTTCGCGATGCCAAGATAACCCGTCAGGCCCTGGTGATGGTGGGGAAAGCGGTTGACCCCGCTCTGCGTGACCCCGATTTAATATCGGACGAGGAATTTGCCACTTCTCACCTCTATTCCGGCGACTATACTCATCTCTTCCGCCGCTCTCGCAACCGCTCCGTGGCGGCTCCTTCAGACGTTTCCGAAAGCCCGGCGACTGTCTGAGCCGGTGGGGGCAGGCGCCGGGGTGTGGAGTTGACCATGTCAGACAGGCAAGGCGCCGGTGTCCGACTGAAATGAACGGTCCTGACGGGGGAAACAAGACCGGCGCCATCGCCATTTCAAGGAACGGCGCCATCCTTGCCGGCAAACTCTCAGCCGGACTGTCCTCCGAGGTTGAGCTTCATGTCGCAGAGCAGCACTCAGACTCTGCCGGATTGCCCAATGAAGCCGGAATGGAAGTCTTTCGGTTGCCCCTGCGTCCCGTTCTTTCCCGGCTCTTTCCCGTCTATGACAAGCTGGTGCTCTTCATGCCCGTGGGGGCGGCGGTGAGGTTGCTCGCTCCCCTCATTCAACACAAGCATCACGACCCGGCGGTGGTCTGCGTGGATGATGCCGGCCGGTTTGTGGTGAGCCTTCTGTCCGGGCACGTAGGTGGAGGAGATCGTCTGGCCGAGGAAGTGGCAGCTGTATTGGGAGCAGTGCCGGTCATCACCTCCGCTTCTCACGTCATGGAGACCCTGGCCGTTGATTTGCTGGGGCGCGAATTCGGCTGGAGCATAGAAGCCGAGTCCGTTGCCGTAACCCGGGCAAGCGCCGCCGTAATAAATGGCGAAGGGGTGGCACTTTGCCAGGAGGCAGGAGAACCCGACTGGTGGACATCAGGAAAATCGCTACCATCTCACATAGTGCCTTTTAACCGGCTGGAAGAGGCTCAAGCCTCAAGTTGCAAGTACCTGTTGCTGATAACGGACAGCACTGCCTGGCCTTCGAGCCACGCGTCAACCATTAACAGGGCCGGCAATTTCCCCGGCGGTATTGTGGTTTATCGGCCGCGCAGCCTGGTAGTGGGAGTTGGGTGCCGAAAAGGTGTGGACCGAGAGCACCTGGAAAAGTTGCTGGTAGCAACATTTGCCGACCATGAACTGTCGACGAGCAGTATCAGGTGTCTGGCCACGGCTACGGTGAAGGAAAACGAGCCTGGAATTCGGGAATTGGCGGCACATTACAATGTTCCCGTCATCTGCTATGGAAAAGAAGATCTGAACTCGGTATTTGAACGCCAGCCGCAATCCGGAGGTGCGCCGGGTGATTCCAGTGGTGGCATACCGGGTGCTGGCGGTCCCGTGCCTTCCGCCGCACCTCGGAGGTTGCTGGGGGTGTGGGGCGTGTCGGAACCCGCCGCGCTGCTGGCATCGGGAGGCAACGAGTTGCTGGTCAATAAAGTGAAGACAGACAGAGCAACGCTCGCGGTGGCCCGAATGGCATTCCGACAGGAAGTCGGGTCCTGAAGGTGGCGGATTAATCATGGCAAATTTGGATTCGAACAAGGCCAGCGATGGCGCGCTGATACTGGTGGGGCTTGGCCCGGGTGACCCGGACCTGTTGGCCCCCGGAGCAGCCGCCGCGCTGGAAGGGGCTGACGTGGTTGTGGGATTCCGGGGCTACATGGACCAGATTGGCAGTATGACCACCGGGAAGGAACTGGTATCCATGGAGTTGGGGCAGGAATTGGAACGTGCCTCGCGGGCCGTAGATCTGGCCTCCGCAGGTCGTACCGTGGCAGTCGTCTCTTCCGGGGACGCCGGTGTCTATGGAATGTCCGGGCCCGTATTCCGCGTTCTTACCGAAAGAAACTGGGACGGCCAGCATCCGCAAGTGGTTACGGTGCCCGGAGTTTCGGCGCTCCAGTCGGCGGCAGCCTTGCTGGGGTCTCCCCTGATGCAGGATTTCTGCGCCATCAGCCTCAGCAATCTCCTGACTCCCTGGGAAACCATAGTGCGACGGCTGGAAGGCGCGGCTGCAGGAGATTTCGTGGTAGCTTTGTACAATCCAAGAAGCCGGCGACGAGACTGGCAATTGCTTGAGGCGCGCCGGATCTTATTGGAGCACCGTCCTGGTGATACCCCCGTCGGCCTGGTCAGGGAGGCTTACCGGGACGACCAGAATATAACCATAACTACCCTGGGGGATCTGGACGTAAAATATGCCGACGTGGACATGTTCACCACCGTCATTATCGGCAACTCCACCTCTTACGTGTTGAGTGGCAAAATGGTCACCCCAAGGGGATACGAGGAAAAATCGAGACCGGAATAGGTCGCGGCTAAGTACAAACAGACTTGAGGGAAAAGAGATGGCAGCAATCAGGAAAAACGGCGTCAAGGAAAAACTGGCGGACGGACAGGTTACTGTTACCATTTCCGGCATTCTGAATAGCGAAATGGTTGACTTCCTGGGCCCGTTGGGTTTCGACGGGGTTTGGCTCGAGTGCGAGCACGGGGGCGTTACGTGGGACCAACTGGGTGACATGACCAGGGCCTGCGACCTCTGGGGCGTAACTCCCATCACCCGGGTCAACGCTAACGAACCGTGGTTGATTACCCGTACCCTGGACCGGGGTTCCATGGGAATCGTTACACCTCACATAAACAACCGGGCAGAAGCGGAAAAGGCCATGAAATCGGCCAAGTATGCGCCGCTGGGGTATCGGGGCATGTTTGGAGGGCGCCAGTCCTTCGGTGTTGGAGACTACTTCCAGGCCGCCAATGACCAGAGCATGGTCGTGGTGCTGCTTGAAGAGGTGGAGGCGCTGCAAAACCTGGACGAAATTCTGAAAGTTGACGATATTGACGTCTTCTTTGTGGCGCCTTCGGACCTGGCCCAGACCATGGGCCACCTGGGAAACCCGGGCCACCCGGAAGTCCAGGCAGCTATTGACTCTGCCCTGGAAAAAATAGTGGGCTCCGGACGCACGGCCGGCACCCTGGTTAGCGATGCTAACGTAGAGAGCTACGTGGAAAAGGGCGCCAGGTTCCTGATGACATCCTTCAATGCCTGGATAACCAGGGGGTCGGCAGATTTCCTGGGTAAAGTACGGTGAATTTTGGGGCCCTGTGCTTGCCGGCGGCGTCCGCGGCAATCCAAACATTCACCTGCCACATCGTGGCAATGTTACGAGATCCGGTCCTCAAAGTGGGCTGCCACTCTCAGACCTCAGGTCAACTCTTTGATGCAAGTCGGGGGCCAGGGAGAAGAGGGTTCCAACGACCTGTTATGGGGTTTCAAAAAAAGACAGCGGGTCGGTGTCACCCGGCTTCCTCCGCCATCTCTTCTTCAATATGGGTGTGGGATTCGTGGTACTGGTTTAACGGCAGCAACAGAATGCTGCCAAGCACGAAGAGGATCGCGCCGATAAAAAGCAGCGCCGCGTAACCTGCGCCCGTCGAAACCAGTTTGTTGGACAGGTCCACCAGCGGTCCCAGGGTCTTGGAAAAAGCTGCTCCACCTATGGTGGCCAGATTGACAATAGCAATGTGGGTGCCTTCCCTGCCGGGCAGGGCGAGTTCGTTGGCCAGCGCCCAGCTTGCACTCAACACCGGACCAATGCAGAGGCCGATTAAGCTGGAAATGACAACCACCTGGATGGTATTGCCGGCCCAGAAAATTCCAATGGTTCCTGCGGCGGCTCCGATAGCCCCCGAAATAATTACCGGCTTTCGTCCTATCCGGTCCGATAACCAGCCTGCCGGGTACACGCTTAAAGCCAGCGCCCCGCCAATGGATATGACTGCCGTCCCCAGCGTTTGCGCCGGATTATTCACTCCTACCACATCTCCCAGAAAGTACAGGCCGTAGGTGGGGAAGATAAAGGTTGCGGTTATAAGCAGGAACCGGGAAATGAGAAACCACACCAACTGGGGATGTAAACCGGTGGTTGGATGACGAAGGGTAGTCGCGCCTCGGCGTAGGGCGCTGGTGGCCCGCTCCCTGGTGACTGCCATGACGGAACTGATCAGTACGGTAACCAGCAACGTGCTGCCCAGCGTGGCCAGGGATATCCTGAGCCACACCACAGTGTCCGGTCCCCGGTACAGGCTCACCAGGCTGCCGCACACAGCAACCAGAACGACGGCCCCCGCGGCGTCGGCGAGAATTTTCAGGGACGAGGCTGCCCCAATACGATTGGCAGGAACCAGGTCTCCGATCAGGGCCAGGTAAGGCGCAGTGCCAATACCGGCGTTGGCCTGGATGAAGATCCAGATTATCAGGAGTGAAATAACTGTCAGGGAGAAGGAAAGACCGGTCAGGCCCAAGCAGACAAAGACGACGCCCCACAGCATATATGGCACGCGCCGGCCCAGGGGTGACCGGGTCCGGTCGCTATACGAGCCAACTATGGGCTGCACGATGGCCGCCGCCACCAGCCCGCTGAATCCCAGGGCGCCGAGAAGCGTGTTCTTGGCCCCTGCCGGCGCAACATCCAGAACCAGCGTGGGCAAAATTATAGTCTCCATCGCCAGGAAGAAGCCGGTGATACCAAAGCTGAACGCTCCCAGACGGGCCAGTGCGGGCGCGCTCCAGTGATGTGAAATGTCAGTCAGGTTGGCAGCCATTTGACCAAGACCTGTATTTCAATGAGTCTTGTGGTGGGTCAACAGTACCGGGGCCCGTTGGTAAGGCGAGATCGAAAGAATTGAGCCTCCTGGTATATTGTACCGTAGAGAAATCGGACGCTTCCATAAACGTGGCATTACATTTCGCAAAATGAGACAGGCTGATCGCTGATTGGACAGGAAAGACAATGAAGATTTGCTCGTTGCTTCCCAGCGGCACTGAAATCCTCTATGCCCTGGGATTGGGAGACCAAATAGTGGGGGTTACGGATCTCTGCGACTTTCCGCCTGAGGTGAAGGAAAAGCCCATAGTATGCCGCAGCCGCATTGACGTGGACTCGATGACGAGCCAACAGGTGGAAGCGATGATGCGGCAGATTCTGGCTGCCGGCGAAAGCCCGTACGAACTGGATGGCGAGTGGTTGGCGACCAACTCCCCGGACGTGGTGTTGACCCAGGACCTTTGCTACTTCTGCGAGGTGGATGCCCAGACGGTCGGCCGCACCGTGGATTTGATGCCCATGCCGCCGGAGGTAGTAGTTCTTCAACCCAGGACTTTGAGGGGAATCCTCGATTCCATATTACAGGTGGGAAATGCGTGCAATACCTCCTTCCGGGCAGAAAAGTTGGTTGCCGCACTGGAGAAACGGCGCAACACGATTGAGGAGAGGCTGGACGGGTTAAGCCAGCGGCCAAGGGTGTTTTCGTTGGAGGGGATCAATCCCCTGGTGATCGGCGGCCACTGGATTCCCGACCTATTGCGCCGCGCCGGCGGGCAATTGGACTTGTTTGAACCAGGATCCCCGGCAACCAGGATTGAATGGCAACTTGTCACCGAATATGAGCCGGAAAAGTTGTTCATAGACCTGTGTTCCTCCGACCTGCGGCGTCAGCGCGCGGAGGTTTCCTGGCTGGCCAGCCAGGCGGGATGGAAGGATATACCGGCAGTGCGGTCCGGTGAGGTGTATCTGATAGACCACGTTTACTTCAGTGTCCCAGGCCCTCGCATAATCAAGGGTCTGGAAATTCTGGCTCAGCTAACCCACCCGGACAAGTTCGCTGGGTTGATTCCGCCGGAAACGGTCCTGAAGTTGGATGCAACTAAGGCTGCAATGTCTGCTCCGGAGGACATCGGTGATTGCTTCCTGCCCTGGCCCGGCGGTGGTTTGCAGGTTGACCGTTAAGCCGCCATTTCATTGTGGGTTAGAATCGAATCCCGGGGAGCTTGGGCCGAAACGAAAATATTTCACCGGCAGCATGCGTCGGGGTATGGCTTGAAGGCAGGATACATAATGCAGCCTTTCTCTCCGGCTCTGGCCTTTGACCTGATTCCCGAACCGGGCGGAAATTGATGGGCGGACCTAAACAACCGGTAATAGAGAGTTATTCCGGTAGCGAGTTGAATCTCCAGGGGTTATAATTGGGCAAAACCTCAAAGGGAAGGTTGGCATATTGACAAGCAGAGATGACTTCCGGTCAGCAATGTCCCTCTTCGCCACGGGCGTAACTGTCGTTACCTCACTGGATGATGAAGGTGAACCTCATTCAATGACGGCCAATTCCTTTACTTCAGTATGCCTGGAACCACCAACGGTTCTGGTGTGCGTTGCCCACAATACCCACACTCATGGCTATGTGGAGAAACAAGGGCGGTTTGGCGTTAACATACTTGGCGAAAACCAGGAGGACCTGGGAGTTTATTTTGCCAAGAGGCCGGAAGACCGCCAGGAAGGCACCGATTACCATTACACCATCGCCCAGAGCGAGGTTCCAATGCTGGACGATTCCATGGTGTTTTTCGGCTGCGAGGTCATCGGCACCCACGTTTATGGTGATCACACAATTTACCTGGGCGAAGTGAAAGAGGTAATTCGTAACGAGGCCGGAGAACCCCTCATGTTCTACAAGAGCCGCTGGTATCACCCGGCAGACCACATGGAATAAGGGAAAAAGAAAGGGCCGGGAGAGAACCGCATAGCTCTCCCGGCCTTTGGTAAGATTGTTTCAAATCCTCCCGGCCGACAGGTCGGGATTTCTTTTGAGCTACTTCAGTGAAGCAAGAAATTCCTCAATGGAGGCATTCACTTCTCTGGACTTTTGCAACTGCACGAAATGCGTGGCCCCTGGGACTATAACCTTTCTCGCTCCCGGAATGCGGTCAGACAGATAGTCCGCGTACTTTACCGGCGTCATGGTGTCTTCTGACCCGCATATCACCAGAGTTGGCAGGCTGATATTTTCTACCTCCTGCATCACGTCAAAACTGTCGCAGGCCATGAGGTCGTTGAGTTCCACCGCCGGTCCCACTTCTCGCGTCCGGCGTTTCAGCGACTGCACTATGTCAGGAGCTACCCCCGGGTAATATCCCAATTGGTTCTCCAGCCAGGCGGATTCATTCTCCACGGCTTCCCTGCCCATCTGCAGGTAGTCGGGATGAACGCGAAGCCGCGCACCGGTGCCGACGAGAATAATGCCCCTGATCTCTTCAGGGTACTTCAGGGCATACAGCATGCTGATTGCGCCGCCCATCGAGTGGCCGCAAATGACCATGTTCTTGTAGCGGCGCGCGGTGGTGAATCCCCTGACCCACTCCAGGTAGCTGTCTATGCTGGTGCAGGGCTTGCCTACAGGGTGGCCGGGCAGGTCCAGCGCCTTGGAATTTCGAAAGTGCTGCAGCTGATAGTAGAATGCCAGGCTCGAACTTCCGGCGCCGTGGATGTAGATTAGTTTCACTTTTAGCTCCTATCGGTCATGGGATGATGGTAATACGTCCCTGAATTTGCATTTGCTAATGTCTAATTTTTAGTCGGCGGCCATTATATGCAATAAATATTTCAATATCAAGGGCCATCGGTATTTGCCGATGGCCCTTCTGGCTTCAATGCAGGGTGGCGGCCCCTCCTGAGAGAAGCCCGTCAGTCCGAAAGCTACTCTTCAGCCTCGGTCGGTCCGTCCTCCTGAATATCATCCTGCTCCAGGTCCATACCCTCAGTATTCTCTCCTTCGTCGGATTGAGCCGTAACTGCGGATGCGCTGGCGCTATTTTCTGCAGGCGTTGAACCGTTGACCTCGGTTGTTGTCGGAGAGGAGTAATCGTTCTCCTGGAAACATGCGACAGAGGCCACATAATCGTCGGGCTCCCGGTCCCGCCAGACGATCACTCCCTGGGTGTAACGACTGTTGGTAACCTTTACGTCTTCCAGGTTGATTCGAACTACCTGGGCTTTGGCAGATATGATGAAGACTTCCTGCCCTTCTTCGTCGCTGACTACGCGGGATGCGGCTACCGGGCCGGTTTTGTCGTTGACCCGGAAGGTCCTGACCCCCTGTCCGCCTCGCCCGTGCCGGGGATAGTTCTTCAGGGGGGTGGACTTCCCGTAACCACCCTGGCTTACCACCAGCAGGTGTCCGTCAGAGGTAACCGGAGCCATGCCCACGAGCTTGTCATCCGGCGACAACCTTATCCCCCGTACGCCTCCCGCAGAACGGGAGCGGGGCGTCATGTTCTTGCGTGGGTCCTCACAATTGCGGATCTGGAAAATGATTGCCTGACCCTTTTCGCTTACCATCACGATCTCGTCCGAGTCGCCAATCTGGGCAACGCTGACGAGTTCGTCACCATCTTCCAGGTCCATCACTATGAGGCCGGAAGGGCGAATGTTGGTCAGTTCACCCTCCTTTAGCGCTTTTACTTCGCCCAGCCTGGTAGCCAGAACCAGCATCGCGCTGTCCCTGGCGTTCTTGACCGGCAGCATGGCCTGTACCTGTTCGTTGCGCGCAATGGGAATGAGGTTTACCAGCAACGTGCCACGGCTGGTCCGCGAAGTATCTGCCTGAATCTGGTAAGCCTTGAGGGGATAGACCCTGCCCCGATTTGTAAAGAAGAGCAGCGTGTCATGAGTGTCAACCACCACCAGGTCCATCAGGGCGTCGTCCTCCCTGGTGGTCATCCCCCGTACTCCCTTGCCGCCCCGGTTCTGCGTGCGGTAGGTATCGCAGGGCACGCGCTTGATGTATCCCTTCTGACTCAGAGTGACCATGACGTCCTGGTGGGGGATGAACTGCTCGGCAGTTTGCTCGCCCACCTCTTCGGTCTCGATGCGAGTGCGACGGGCATCGCCAAAGTCCTTCTTGAGCTTGCGGGTCTCCTTCTTGATTTCGTTGAGAATCTTACCCGGATCGGCCAGCAGCGCTTCCAGCGACGCAATTGTCTTCAGGAGTTCGGCGTGTTCGTTCTGCAGCCGTTCCCGCTCCAGAGCTGCCAGGCGGCGAAGCTGCATATCCAGGATGGCCTGGGCCTGGACCTGGCTCAGGTCGAACTCATCCATCAGATTGGTGCGGGCCGACTCGGCGTCGTCAGAAGTGCGAATGATTACGATTACCTGGTCCATGACGTCCAGGGCCAGCAACAGGCCTTCGAGGATGTGGTCCCGGTCTCGGGCCCGCTGCAACAGGTGCTCAGAGCGACGCCGGATAACCTCCTGGCGATGTTCCACAAACAGGGTGAGGGCTCGCTTCAAGGGCAAGACCTGGGGCTGGCCGGCCACCAGGGCCAGCATTATGGCATTGAAAGAGCTGCGCAGGGCCGTATGCCGGTAAAGGTTGTTCAGAACTATGTTGGCCTGGGCATCCCGCCGAAGTTCTACCACCACCCGCATGCCCTGGCGGTCGGACTCGTCACGGATGTCTGAAATACCTTCTATCCGCTTGTCCCGAACCAGTTGGGCGATTTTCTCTACCAGGTTGGCCTTGTTGACCTGGTAGGGCAATTCGGTAACCAGGATGCGTTGCCTTCCGCCCCGAAGTTCCTCGATTTCGGTCTTGGCCTCCATGACGATGCGGCCGCGCCCGGTATTGTAGGTGTCCAGGATGCCCTGGGTTCCCCGAATGTAACCGTGAGTAGGGAAGTCCGGGCCCGGGACCAGCTTTATCAAATCTTCGGTAACGCAATTGGGGTGGTCAATGACATGGCAGATGGCGTCGCATATCTCACCCAGGTTGTGGGGAGGCATGTTGGTTGCCATGCCTACCGCAATTCCCGTGGCGCCGTTAACCAGCATGTTGGGCAGCCGGCTGGGCAGCACCTCGGGTTCGTGCAGGGAGTCATCGAAATTCAGGGAGAAATCAACGGTGTTGAGGTCAATGTCTGCCAGCAGTTCGTCGGCAATGGCGGCCAGGCGGGCTTCGGTGTACCGCATGGCGGCGGGAGGGTCTCCGTCAACGCTACCGAAGTTGCCCTGTCCGTCAATGAGGGGGTAGCGCATGGAAAAGAGCTGGGCCATGCGTACCAGGGCGTCATAAACCGGTGTATCGCTATGGGGATGGTATTTGCCCAGCACTTCGCCCACAATGCGGGCGCTTTTGCGATGGGCCTGGTTGGGGCGCATCCCCATTTCGTGCATGGCATACAAGATCCGCCGCTGCACCGGCTTCAACCCGTCGCGTACATCCGGCAAAGCTCGGGACACAATTACGCTCATGGCGTAACTGAGGTAGGAGGTCCGCATCTCCTCCTCGATTCGGATTGGCCTAATGCCACCGGATGGCGGGGGTGGGGCTGAAGTTACCATAACACTTGCTCCTTGGAATATTGGGCCGCTGGCAGCGGTCCGGTTCAGTGGCTGGCGCCGTCAGCGGTCAGAAACATCTCCGCTCGCTCGTAGAATGCGGCGAACAGGTTAGAAAAACTGCGCGGCACTTCGTCCTGCCGCTCAGGATGGCATTGAAGCCCGATTACCCAACTATGGCTGGGGCTTTCCAGTCCCTCTATCAGTCCGTCTTCCACCGAATATGCACTGGTCATCAACCTGGGGGAACGCTGGGCTTCCCGTATGCCCTGGTGGTGCAGGCTGTTCACCCGAAAAAAGCCGGCGCTGCCGATAATTGCGGCAGACTTTGCGCCTGGGGCCATATATATGAGGTGCCTGGCCGGTTCCCAGCATCCATCGTTTCCATCGGTGCCCTCTGCCTTATGCCCTGGCAAGTCCTGGATTAGACCGCCGCCAAATGCGACATTCAGCAGCTGCATTCCACGGCAAATTGCCAGGACCGGCATATCCCGTTCGAGGGCGTACGACAATACCCGCAGTTCCAGTTGGTCAAGGGACTGGCACAGCTCCAGGTTGGCATCGGGGTCTGCTTCCGAATAATATAAGGACGGGTCCACGTCGGGGCCTCCCGTCAAGAGCAGTCCACCCGTTTCGTTCAATAGCTCTTGGCCCTGCCGGCCGTCCGGGGGAATCAAGAGTGAGACCTGGGCGCCGAGGGATTCCATGACTTGGACGTACCGGCGGGAATTTTGGAGGTCAACTGAGGTGATGGCTACCTTCGTCATACAGTTTACATATTATAGC